>JAPLML010000036.1 GCA_026387055.1 Planctomycetota bacterium
GATAAGCTCATGGGTGTAGATCAGGTAGTCCACCGCGACGAAGTTGAACCGCGACTCGAATTCGTCCCAGAACAGCCACTCCGCCGCCACGTCGAACAAGAGAACGTACACCGCCACGAAGTAAACGGCCATCGCCAGCCAACGGTGAACGCGCGAGCGGAACACCGGATCGGGCACCAGGATCAGGAACAGGGCCGCCGGCGCCGCCAGGTAGAAGAAGGTCACCAGGTCGAAGAAGAAACCCACCAGGAACGTCTCGGCCAGTTCCTGGACGCTGCGATCCATGTTGGCGCCCGCGCGGATGCACAGCGCGATGCGCAGCAGAAGGAAGAGGCTGAGCAAGACGAGGCCGAACACGTAGAGGCCGCCGAACCGCGACCGGAAAAACTTCATGCGCTGTTCTCCATCAAGACGTCCTCCATGGCACCCCGGCGATTCTTCGGACCGAAAGATGACGCGTGAACTTCATTTTACTTACACGGCCCGCAAGAGACAATGGGGTGATTGTTGTCTTGTCGTGAAGGATTTGCCTTGACCGCCGTGGCGCGTCTGCGAGAATCGCCTGCCAAACGGACCCCCTGCACGAAAGGAACTCGCCGTGCCCAAGACCGTACGCGTGACCATCTGGAACGAGGGCCGCCACGAGAAGTCGCATCCCGAGGTGGCCAAGGTGTACCCGAAGGGCATCCACGGGGCGCTGGCCGCCGGCCTCTCGAAGCAGCCCGGCCTCACGGTCGTCAAGACCGCCACGCTCGACGAGGACGAGGAGCACGGCCTCTCGGAGAAGGTCCTCGCGAAGACCGACGTCCTCACGTGGTGGGGCCACATGGCCCACCACGAGGTCGCCGACGCGATCGTCGAGCGCGTCCACAAGCACGTCCTGGAGGGGATGGGCCTGATCGTCCTGCACTCGGGCCACTACTCCAAGATTTTCCGCAAGCTCATGGGCACCGGGTGCGGCCTGAAGTGGCGCGAGGCCGCCGAGCAGGAGCGCCTGTGGGTCGTCCGCCCCGGCCACCCCATCGTCGAGGGCCTGGGCGAGTACCTGGAGCTCCCGCACACCGAGATGTACGGCGAGTTCTTCGACATCCCGCAGCCAGACGAACTCATCTTGATCAGTTGGTTTGAGGGCGGCGACGTCTTCCGCTCCGGCTGCTGCTGGAACCGCGGCGGCGGCAAGGTCTTCTACTTCCGCCCCGGCCACGAGACGTTCCCCATCTACTACGACAAGAACGTGCTCAGGCTCCTTGGGAACGCCTGCCGCTGGGCGGCCCGACCCGCCGGCAGTTCGTACAGCCTGGCGTGCCCGAACGTCGCGGTGCCGCTGAACCCGATTCCGAAGAAGAAGTAGCGTCGCCCTCGATCATTCAGCCGCCCAGCGTGCGGGGCGGCCAATACTACAACGTCACTTAACCTCGTGCGCGGTGGGTCTCCTGACCCACCGCGCGGCAATTGCCCCCCAGCGGCGAGATAACGCATGTGCGCGGCGGGTCGGGAGACCCGCCGCGCAAAGTGGCGCTGTAGCAGCAGGTGGGCGCGAGCATGCCGCCACCGCCGGCCGATTATCGCTTCTCGAGCACCTTCGCCACGTGCTCGTCCATCGCCTTCTGGTCCGCCGCAAACGACGCGAACCCCGCCAGGTTCATCAGCGTGTCGAGGCCGATCTCCTTCGACGCCAGCGCGTCGCGCCAGTTCTCCAGCCGCGGAATCTTGCCCTCGGCGGCGCTGGCGGCCACCTGCTCCGGCTTCCAGCGGACCAGCAGGTCGCCGCACCCGTGCCGCGCCAGGAACCCCACAAGGTCGTCGGGCGTGAACGAGTCCAGGGGCTCCCGCTCCAGGTCCTCAGCGCAATCCACGAGGGCCGGCTCGACGCCCCAGAGCGTGTCGAGCCGCGCGGCCTCCGGGTCGGCTTCCGCCGCAAACTGGGGCTCGTAGGCCGCCGCCTTCCGGTCTTCGAGGGCTTCCGGCGCGAGGCCCAACTCCAGGAACTCCTTCGCCACCTTCGGCGGGATGGTCATCACGTCGATCCCCGCCAGGTCGCGGACCTGCCCGCCGGCGCGGAAGCTGGCGCCGATCTGCTTCGTCGGCACGCCCTGGAGCCGCCGCAGGGCCGTGACGACCGACTGGCTGGCCAGCGTCGCCCGCTCGCCGACGTAGGCACCGTCGCCCAGGCGGCTGTCGATCACGAACTGGTTGAGCCGGCCCATGAACACATTGACATACTGCGGACGCCCGATCCTCGCGATCGCGTAGTTCTGCCGCGCGCTGAACCCCAGCGTGTGGTTCACCGGCACCCCCTCGGCCGCCAGGCGCCGCGTGGCCAGGAGGCCCGCCGGCGTGAGCGGCACCTTGACGATGAACCGCTCCGGGCAGATCGCGTAGTACCGCCGCGCGTACTCGACCGTCGCCTCCACGTCGTGCGCCAGGTCCGTGTGCTCCTCGACCGAGACGCAGGCGTCGAACCGCTCCACCAGCCGCAGCCCGTGGTAGGCGTTGAGGATGAACGCCAGTTCCAGCGTCCGGTCCTTCGGCGCCAACTCGCGATGCGCGTCGAGCAGGGCCGCCGCGCGGGCGATCAGCCCGTCGTACCGCCCCGTCTGGATTTCCCGGTTCAGCAGCGTGTTGTTGGTCGTCAGGGCCGAGAACTCGCGGGTCCACAGCGGCTCGGTCTCGGCGATGCTGCCGGTGTCGAGCCAGAGATCCGTGCCCAACTCCCGCATCCGCCGCCAGAGCGGCGACGTGGGAAGCTCAATCGCCAGCACCCCGAAGCGCGGCTTGAAGTCCTTGCGCAGAAACCCTCGAATCTCCGTCGCCAGGTCCGTCGATGCGCCTACCCCGATCATGGTCCACCCCCTTTGCCATTCCTATTCCTACACCGCCACTTAACCTCGTGCGCGGTGGGTCTCCTGACCCACCGCGCGGCAATCGCCCCCGGGCGGCGAGATAACGCAGGTGCGCGGCGGGTCGGGAGACCCGCCGCGCGAAGTGGCGTTGTAGTACTATTCACCATTATACGACCCCCCACGATGAGCAGGGCAAACCAAGGAAAATTGCACGCGACGCCGGACGGCCGGATTTCGCGAGTGATTTCCGCTTGCGGGGCGAGATTAAAATAGTAGCAGGCACTGGCCAATGCCGCGGCACTCGAGGTCGGTTCGAAAGGCGGGCCGCGCCGTGACCGACGCCGAACTGATCCACGCCATCCGGGCAGGCGACGAGACGGCCCTCGAAGCCCTCTACCACCGCTACCTCCCCTCGGTCTGGAGGTACGCCTGCTCCCAGCTCGCCGGGAACGTCCATGCCGCCGAGGACGTCACCAGCGAGACCTTCCTGGCGGCCGTGCGGCAGGTCGGGGCCTTGAGGCCGGAGGGCGGCAGCGTGGCGGCGTGGCTGGTCGGCATCGCGCGGCACAAGATCGGGGACCTTCAGCGGCGGCGCCGACGCGAGAGGCTCGCCGATACCGACCCGGCCGAGACCGGCCTCCCCTGCCCCGGCGCTCCCGACGGCGCGGCGGCGATGGAGACGGCGGAGACACGCGCGTCGGTCAAGCAGGTCATGGACGCGCTGGCCGACGACGAGCGGCTGGCGCTGGAGTGGAAGTACCTGGACGGCCTGTCGGTCCGCGAGATCGCCCTTCGCCTGGGCCGGACCCAGAAGGCCGCGGAGGCGGTCCTGTACCGGGCCCGAAACGCGTTCCGCACCGCGTTCGAGCGTGCCCGGCCGACCGCATGAAACGAAAGGAAGCATATCCATGCATGCCAAGGATAAAGACGAGGACCTGGCCCGCGTCCTGAAGACCGGTTACGACGCGCCGCCGCCGGGCGAGCGCTTCACGAAGGACCTGCTGGAGCGGCTTCAGAGCGAACTCCGCGTCGCGCGGCGCGAGCAGCCGGCGGCTCACCCGGCGCTCAGGACCATCGCCAACCACTGGCGCTGGGCCGCCGCCGCGGCAGTGATTCTCGGCGTGGGCATCGGCCTGGCCGTGGTGGCCAACCGCGACGGCGGGACGTCGCCGCGAACGGACGTGCCCGGCATTTCGCCCGCCGTGCCGGCCTCCACTCCGGATGGGACCCCGCCGCCTCGGCTGGTGCCCCTGGAGATCAAGCTTCCCCGCACGTTGCCCGACTGCACTCCCCGCAACATCAAGCCGTCACCGTACATCGAGAAGTTCTCCTCCGCGTCGCGGCCGCCCCTGATGGTGCCGGAGGGAACCGTGAACGTCTCGCGCGGCAAGCCCGTCACGTCGAGCGACACCGAGCCCGTCATCGGCGAACTGAAACTGGTCACCGACGGCGACAAGGAGTCAACGGACGGCGGTTACGTGGAGCTCGGGCCGGGCAGGCAGTGGGTCCAAGTCGACCTGAAGGAACCGTACGCCATCCATGCCATCGTCATATGGCACTATCACAGCGAAGCCCGCGTGTATCACGACATGGTGGTCCAGGCGGCCGACGACCCCGACTTCATCGAGAACGTCCGGACGGTCTACAACAACGACTACGATAACTCCTCCGGCCTGGGCATCGGCAAGGACATGGAGTACATCGAGGACTACCGCGGCCGCCTGATCGCCACCGGCGGCGTCCAGGGGCGGTACGTCCGGCTCTACAGCAAGGGGAACACGTCGAACGATCAGAACCATTACGTCGAGGTGGAGGTCTACGGTACGCCGGTCCCGGACGCCGGCGAGAAGCAGGCGCCCCTGAAAAAGTCGACTTACCCAAGTCCGGTTCTCCGTGACGGACCCGAGGTGGCTCCCTCGGAGTGTTGGGCGGTGGGCCGTCTTGCCCACCGCGCCAGCTTCCACGGGTGGCCCGCGCGGCGGGTCTCTTGACCCGCCGCGCCGGGTGCCAGTCTACTCGTACTTGCCCGTCACGACGCCGCGCTTGAGCGGAACGGTCTGGCCGCCAATCGTCAGCGTGCCGCCGACGGGGCAGGTGAAGAGGACCTCCGCGGCGCCGACCTTGGCGCCGATGGCGCCGCCCTGGCGCACCAGGCTGACGGCCTGCGGCTGATCGGTCTGGAGGACGTGAAGGAAGAGGTCCTCGGTACGCGGTTCCGGCGGGAGCACCTCGATCCGCCACCGGTTCGCCTTGGCCGAGAGGTGCGTCTTCGGCGGATCGAACGTCTGGCCGCGATAGGTGTAGCCCTCGACCTTGCGGATCACCGCCTTCTCCGGCAGGAGCGTTTCGACGGCCAGGCGGCCCTTGCCGTTGGCGATGGCGGCCGCCGTCCCCTGGATCTGCGGCTCGTTGCGCATGTGCAGGAGCCAGGTCTTCTCGAACTCCGGCTTCGTGGTGACAACGCGGTCGAAGACCACGAACGTCGCGGGGCGGATGAAGACGATCTGGCGGACCCAGGACGAGAGTTTCGTTGGCGCGTACGCCGCGGTGCAGTCGCCCGCCACGAAGAGGTACTCCGGCCGGTTGTCGCAGGCCACGAGGTCGCCGCGCTCGAACGTGGCGCGCTTCGCCTTCCACTGGTCGAGCGTCCCGACGGGCCATTCCCACTTATGGGCCTGGCCGCCGTCGTTGGCGTACGGGATGCGGCCGCCGTCGCGCATCCGGGGCCACGTCTCGCCGGGCTGGTAGATGAGGATACAGTTATGGGCAACCGTTCGAATGAGCCAGTTCATGGCGTGGGGCGAGCCCCAATCGTGATACTCGCCGCTCTCGGCCGCGAGCTCGTCGTAGCGGAAGATCTCGAAGTTGCCGACCTCGAAATGCTGGTGGGCGTTCCAGAAGTCGCCGCACTCGAAGCGCAGCCAGGTCGCGTCGTCCGTCCAGTCGCTGCGGGCGTAGACCTTGCCGATCCCCGCCGCCACGTGGGCCAGGGGGAGCGTCGCCACATCCAGCGGCGGCTCCCGGTCCTCCTCGTAGAGGAAGTCGACGAGCTTGGCCTCGAAGCTCGACCCCTTCCGGCACCGGTTCATCACGCAGCGGGCGAGCGGCGAGCCGCGGAAGTACTGCGCGAGAACGGTCCGCGTGTGCCGCGGGTACTCGGTGTGCCCGCCGTAGACGTACGAGCCGTCGCCCTCGCAGGAATAGTGCTCGGCCCCGTACTCGCCAAAGCCGGGGTACGGCTGGTACATCTCGTAGGCCAGGCGCTGGTAGAAGAACCGCGGCGCCTTAGCGAAGCCGTCGTAATGCTCGAAGCGGCGGGCCATCTCCAGGGCCTGCACCAGGTTCCAGAGCGAGCCGCGTGTGTACCATCCGCACTCGGTGTAGCCGCCGCCGGCGCCGAACTCGAGGATGGCCTGGAGCACCAGGGCCTCGTAGAGCTTCTTGATGGCGTAGTCGCGGAACTCGCCGGCCCGCGGGTTCTCGCCCATCGTGCCGTAGGCAATCTGGAGGTAGGTCTGGGTCTTCGAAAGCGTGGAATTGTGGAACGCGCTTTCGTCGGTCGTGTATTTCTCGAGGTGGGCGTTCATCCAATCGATCATCGCCTGGCGGTCCTCCGGCGAGATGCCGTCGAAGAAGAGGTCGTACGTGAGGGCCACCTGGGTGAGCGCCAGGTGCGTGTCCTGGTGGACGTTCGTGACGCCGGCGGCCACGCACTTCTTGGCGGCGGCGATGAAGGGCTCGATCCGCTCGCGCGGGACGCCCTCGACGGCGTGGGTGATGCCGACCGCCTTGAGCGACCTGTCCGTGCGAATGGCCTTGTAGACGTCGGGCTTGGCCTTGGCGAGGGCCTGGAGGAACTCCTTCGGCCCCAGGAGGCGCGGATGGGCCTTGAGGGAGGGCGCCCAGGCGCCCTGTGCGATGCGCGGCGCAGGCGGGGGGACTGCCTCGGCGCCCAGCGCCACACCCGCCGCGAGGACGATGGCCATGATGACACCTGCCCTGCGACGAACCATGCCGCTTCCTCCCGGCCCCCGCGGAAGTCATTCTAGCGCCGCCGGCGGAAAGGTGGTAAGGTTTTGTGGCAGGCGGGCGACATGCCTCCCGTGTGACTGAGACACCGCACTCTTGGGTTTTTTCCCTTGACCGGACGGCAATCGCAGGCTATCTATCTTCATTTGGTTGTAGAGGAGCACGACTGGCTTGCTGTACGGCGGCGCCATCAACTTGGGTCTGCTTCGCGTGGGTCATTCGGACTGGGTACGTGTGACAGATCACCCGACCGGGGTTCTCCGTCCGGCCGGGTGATTTTTTCGGGCAAACCGGAGGTTGGAGGTATCCAGGCATGGCACGCGGCAAAGTGAAGTGGTTCAACGACCAGAAGGGGTTCGGGTTCATCGAGCAGGTGGGCGGCGGCGATGTCTTCGTCCACTACTCGAGCATCAAGGGCGAGGGCTTCAAGACCCTGGCCGAGGGGGATGAGGTCGAGTTCGACGTCACACAGGGCCCCAAAGGCCCCAAGGCCGAGAACGTTCAGCGCGTTCAGGCTGGACCACCGGCGTGACGGAGGGCCGTAACTGCCGGAACTCAAGGGGTTCGGGGGCCATGGCAAGGGGCCCCCGACCCCTTCGCTGTTTCCACAGGGGCTGGGGAGCCTGCGCAGCGGGCAGGACTGCCCGCCGTGCCATGGCAGGGGGTCGAGCCCTTCGCGGAAGCGGCGGGAGATCCTCCTGTCTGACGGCTCCCGCTGCTTCCGCGGCGGGCTCGGGCGGAAATCTCCTTGCCCTGACAGGTGGCCTTCGGGTATTCCTATGATACCCGGCGCCGGCCCGACGGGAGGTGAGGAGACAAGCTAACCTGGAACCTGAGATCGGAGAACGCCATGCCGCAACAAAAAGTGGTGCTGGACGAGAAAGACATTCCCCGCCAATGGTACAACCTGGCGGCGGACCTGCCGTCGCCGCTCCTGCCGCCCCTCGGGCCCGACGGCCAGCCGGTCAGACCCGAGATGCTGGCGCCGGTCTTCCCGATGAACCTCATCGAGCAGGAAGTAAGCTCCAAGCGGTGGATCGACATCCCGCAGGAGATTCTCGAGATCCTGGCGATGTGGCGGCCATCGCCGCTCTACCGGGCGCGGCGGCTCGAGAAGGTCCTCGGCACGCCGGCGCGGATCTACTACAAGAACGAGGGCGTCTCCCCTCCCGGCAGCCACAAGCCCAACACGGCCGTGCCGCAGGCCTGGTACAATAAGCAGTTCGGCATCAAGCGCCTGTGCACGGAGACGGGGGCGGGCCAGTGGGGCAGCGCCCTGGCCTTCGCGTGCTCGCTCGTGGGCCTGGAGTGCAAGGTCTTCATGGTCCGCATCAGCTTCGAGCAGAAGCCGTTCCGGCGGCTGATGATGGAGACGTGGGGCGCCACCTGCATCCCCAGCCCGTCGAACGAGACGCAGGCCGGCCGCGCGATCCTCGCCCAGATGCCCGATACGCCGGGGTCGCTCGGCATCGCCATCAGCGAGGCGATCGAGGCGGCGGTCACCGATCCGACCGGCTCGACGCGCTATAGCCTCGGGAGCGTCCTGAACCACGTGCTCCTGCACCAGACGATCATCGGCCTGGAGGCGAAGAAGCAGCTCCAGGTGTTCGGCGAGAAGAAGCCCGACGTGGTCGTGGCGTGCGCGGGCGGCGGATCGAACTTCGCCGGCATCGCGTTCCCGTTCGTGGCCGACAAGATCGCCGGCCAGGACATCGCCATCTACCCGGTCGAGCCGGAGTCCTGCCCCACGATGACGCGGGCCCCGTTCGTCTACGACCACGGCGACACGGCACGGATGACGCCCCTCTTGCCGATGTACTCGCTCGGCCACGCGTTCGTGCCGGCCCCGATCCACGCCGGCGGCCTGAGGTATCACGGCATGGCGCCGCTGGTGAGCCAGGCGATCCGTCGACGAGGCCAAGAAGGCCAAGGAAGAGGGCAAGGAGAAGGTCATCCTGTTCTGCTGGTCGGGCCACGGCCTCATGGACCTGAGCGGCTACGACGCCTACTTCCACGGGAAGCTGAAGGACTACGCCCTGCCGGAGGAGGAGATGGCGAGGAGCCTGTCGGTGCTCAAGGGCCTTCCGAAGCCGCCGCCGCTGGGGGCGCGCAAGTAAGACCCTACATCGAGCCCGCCGCGGGAGCGGCGGGAGACGACAACAGGCAAATCT
>JAPLML010000628.1 GCA_026387055.1 Planctomycetota bacterium
AAGTTCATGCCCAAAACTACCTTGGCTTTGTCGAACTGGCCTGTGCTATCATTTGCTTCCGCCGGGCCCGGGCCCCTTGACCGTTTTGGGACGCACTCTTAGTATAGCAGGGACCTCGCCGCAGATGCCACTATAAAACGCCAATTGGGAGGCTTGGGGCTTGACGGAGTTCGATCTGCAACCCGGGGTTCGACGCGGTCGCTCGCCACGGCGAGTCTTCGACCTACGGCTCCCCGCTGAACGTAAAGGCTGTCACCTGTCAGATCTAAAGAACGCGCCCAGGTCGCCGCGGCGACTCTTCGACAAGCTGGGCGGCTAAATCGCGATTGCCTTGGCCGTTCGCCGTTCAATCTGGAATCTCAAATCTGCAGTCTGCAATCCCTTGGCCGTTCAATCCGCAATCCGCAATCCGAAATCCGCAATTCCTTCACTGGCCCTTCACGTCATAGCACCACAGCGTACCGTGGTAGCGCAGATACAGTCTTCCATCCAAGATTACCGGGTGGGTCCAGGCATCTTGTTTCTTCGTCACGAGGTCAAACCGCCCGCAGAACTCCAGGCCCGCCGGCGTGGGCCGGGCGAGCGCCGCCGTGCCGGTCTCGCTCAGCAGGTAGAGCCGCCCGCCGGCCCAGAGGGCCGCGCCGCTCTCGAGGTCGCGGGTCTCGAACTTCGTCTGGCCGGTCTTCCAGTCCGTGCCCCGCCAGCCCCTGAGGTTCCGGTAGCCGGAGCCGTAGACCACACCGTCCACCAGGACCCCCCCGCCGGTGCAGGTGTCGAGATTCGAGGTCCAGGCCCGCTCGACCCGCGTCCGGTCGCCCTGGACCTGGAGCGCCAGGAGCGCCGCGTCGGGACCGTCGGGGGAGACGAGCAGAACGTGCCCGTCCCCGAAGATCGGCGTGCAGACGTTCACCTCGTAGCGGTTCGCGTGCTCGACCGTCCACTGGAGCTTGCCCGTATCGGCGTCAACGCCGAAGGCATGCTTCGATGAGAAGTTCACCAGGTGGCGGCGGCCGCCGAACTCAAAGAGCAGAGGCGACCCGTAGCCCGCCCGGTCGCCCGCGATGGGCTCGGAGGTCCACGCGGTCTCGCCCGTCTTCTTATCGAGGGCGGCCATCATCGCCCTCTTGCCGCCGGGGGTGACGATGACCCGCGGGCCGTCGACCAGCAGACACTCGGCAATGGCCCAGGTGATGTTGCGGCCCTCGAATCGCTCCAGCGTGTTGACGGCCCAAAGCTCCTGGCCGGTCCTGGCGTCGAGGCAGGCCGCGCGGCCGTGGGCGTTCATGTGATAGAGGCGGCCCTCGCTCGCCGCCAGGCACGCCCGCGCACCGGGCCAGGAACCTTTCCACGCGGCGCCGTTCTTCGCCTGCCACCGGGGCTTGCCGCCCAAGTCGAAGGCGTAGATGACGAGGTCCTCGCCGACGTCGCCGGTGATGTAGAGCGTGCCCTGCGTGATGATGGGGCTCGACCATCCGCGCCCGAGGTCGGGGATCTTCCACAGGAGTTTCGGCCCGCCCTCCGGCCACGCCTGGAGCAGGCCCTTTTCATCCGAGATGCCGTCCCGCCGCGGCCCCCGCCACTGCGGCCAGCCGGCCTCCGGCGAGGCGATCAGCCTGCCGACAGGCGCTTCGGCAGCACCGCAAGGGAACCACGCCACCGCCAGCCAGGCAAGCAGAAAGGCCTTCACCGCCAAGGACGCAAAGAACGCAAAGGGCTGTGGGTGGGGTGTGTTTCGGATCACTTCTCTCACCACGGTGTGCCACGTCTAAGCGTATGGCAGTTCTGCCTCTTCCGCCGGGATGCGCTGGCCTTCGCGGCGGGCGATCTCGATGATGGCGCTCGAATCGTCCTCGGTCCACTGGCGTTCGCCGCACGCGACGGGCTCGATACGGCTGTCCGTTCGGGCGGCCTGGCGCCAGAGCAGGTCGACGTCGCTTCGCCGAATGGCGCCATCAAACTGCGGCGAGACGACCACCACGTCGATGTCGCTCCACTTGCTGGCCTGTCCAGTCGCCCACGAGCCGAAGACGACCGCGAAACTCGCGTCCAAGCCTTTGGCCCGCAGCGCCTGCAAGTAGGCGCGCACACTGGCTACAATCCCCGGATCAACCACTTCAGCACCTCCTCGGACCGCGCCAGATAGGCACGGGCCTCCTCGGCCCCGGGCGGCGAGGGTAACGTGCCGGGGTATCGCCCCTCAATGGCAAACTCGTTCATATCAGCTAGAGTATCGAGCTGGTCCGCGGCCAGCGCCAGGCCGGCCGTCTCGGCAAGGCGCACGAGGTTGTGGATTCGTGGAGGCGCGTTCAACGTCTTCACACAAACGTGCGCCTTCAGCGCTTTCTCCAGCGCCAGGTGCGCGAAGAACAGGCCGTGGCGGATGCTGCCCCGATTCACGAGATCGCTCCCCACGGCCCAATCTTCCGCCGCGCCTTCACGCCAATAGGCAACCTGTTTCTTGATGTCGATCATGGCCCTGCCAACGCCAATCGAAAGCAGAAGGCATTCTACCGCCCTGACAGGGGGCGGCTATCTCTTTCCACCCGCCTACTTCGACATTTGCGGCTTCTCGGCTGGCTTGTCGTCGGGCTTCTTCTCGCCGTCCTTGTCTTTCGGCTTGTCGGGCTTGGGATCCTTGGCGTCGGGCTTCTCGCTCTTGGGCGCGTCGGGGGCGGGGATGGTCTTGGTGCCGATGCCCACGATGCGCACGGCGCAACTGCCGTCGAGCTTGGCCACGGCCGCGATGAAGTCCTTGATCGAGGCCACCTTCTTGCCGCTCACCTGGTCGAGGACCATGCCGGGGCTGATGCCGGCCTTGGCGGCGGCCGACCCGTCGCGGACCTCGCGCACGAACACGCCCTGGTCCGAGTCCTTGAGGCCGATCTGCTCCCGCAGGTCCGCCGTCAGCGGCTCGACCCGCATGCCGCGCCACCACGCCCCCGTCTCGCGCGAGGCCGCCAGCTCCGGCGGGCCCGGCCGCCGCGCCACCTCCACCGTCATCTTCTCGCGATTCCCCTTGCGCAGGACCACCAGCGTGACCTTCTCGCCCACGGGCGTGGCCTGGACGAGCTGGATCACGTCGTTCGGGTCGCGGACCGGCGCGTCGCCGATGCCGACCACGACGTCGCCCTCCCTGACGCCGGCCTTCGCGCCGGGCGCGTCGGGCACCACCTCGGAGACGAGCGCCCCCTGGCCCACCTCGGCGCCGCTCGCCTTGGCCTCCTCCTCGCCCACCTCCTGGATGAGGACCCCGATGTAGCCGTAGACGATCTCCTCGCCTCGCTTCAGGCGCTCGACGATCGCGCGGGTCTGGGCGGTGATCGGCACGGCGAAGCCCACGCCGTCGCTCGCCCCGGTCTGGCTGGAGATGACGGCGCTGACGCCGACGACCTCGCCGTCGAGGTTCGCCAGCGGGCCGCCGGAGTTGCCGGGGTTCACGGCCGCGTCGGTCTGGATGAGGTTGCCGTAGTAGCGGTCGAGCTCGCGGCCGATGCCGGGGATGGCGCGGCCGGTGCCGCTGACGATGCCGAACGAGATGCTCGCCTGGCCGTCGCGCCCGAAGCCGAACGGGCTGCCGAGGGCGAGGACGAACTGGCCGCGCCGCAGGGCCGACGCGTCGCCGAGCTTCGCCGCCGGCAGGCCCGCGGCGTCGATGCGGATCACCGCCAGGTCCCGCCGCGCATCCGACCCGACGACCTTGGCGCGGTAGCGCTTGCGCGTCGCCAGGGTCACCTCGATCTCGCTGGAGTCGCGGATAACATGCTCACTTGTAAGTATAAATCCATCCGGCGAAATGATGACGCCCGAGCCGTTGCCCTGGGCGCGGAAGGACGGCGGCGGGGCGCGGCGGTACCTCTCGAAGAACTCCTTGAGCCCGTCGGGCAGGTTGTCCGGCCCGCCCTCCGGATCGTCCATGCCCATGAAGCCGCCCCCCGCCTCGCGCATGACGAGGACGTTGACCACGGCGGGCCCGACCTGGTCGGCCGCCCGCTCGATGGCCAGCTCCACCGCCTTGGCCACGTCGAGCGTTGGCTTCTCGGGCGGCGGCGCGGCGGGCTCGGGGGCGGCGGCCAGACACGGCAAGGCGAAGGCCAGCATCATGGCGCCACATAGCGCGGCTGGTCTCCTGACCCGCCGCGCACCTGCATTTTCCGGCCGGCGCCGGGCATTGCCCATGCGGGGAGTCAGGAAACCCACCGCGCACGAGGTGAAGCGACGCGATACGGTCAAGCCGAGCGCCGCCCACGCGGATTTCTTTTTCAGCGACATTGAGGCACACCTCCACAAGACCGCCCGCCCCCGCCCGCATGACGTGCGCGCAGAGGTCGGGAACCCGCAGGTGATCAGGGTGGCCCTGATCCGCCGCCTGTCATACGGCGTAGGATTATACGCCCCCGCCTGCCCGACTGTCGCTGCCAAATGGCCGCCCCGTGGCGGCGGCGTGCGCGCTGGGTCTCCTCACCCACCGCGCAGGCAGGAAGCCGTCGCGGCCGCAGAACGCACGCAGCCGGTCGGGAAACCCGCCGCGCCAAGCAGCGCTTTGGCGCTACTCCTCGGCGGCGGGCGGATCGGCCTCCACAGCGGCGAGGCGCTTGGCCGCCAGGACCCCCTTGTTCTCCAGGATCTTCTCGCGGACCTGGGCGGCCACGTCGGGGTTCTGTTCGAGGACCGTCCGGGCCCCGTCGCGGCCCTGCCCCAGCCGGGTGTCGCCGAAGGAGAACCACGCGCCCGACTTGTCGACGATGCCCAGCTCGGCCCCGAGGTCCAGGAGGTCCCCCTCGGCGCTGATGCCGCGGTCGAACAGGATGTCGAACTCCGCGTTCTGGAACGGCGGGGCCACCTTGTTCTTGACCACCTTGGCCCGCGTGCGGCTGCCGATGACCGTCTCGCCAGCCTTCAGCGACTGCACGCGCCTG
>JAPLML010000398.1:0-1001 GCA_026387055.1 Planctomycetota bacterium
AGACTGCCCGCCGCGCATAATGTAGTGATGTCATCAGATAGAATGGATTATTTCAAGCGATGAGCCATCCGCCCACGCAGACCGAGATCCGGGCGATCCTCGCCGAGGCGGGCCTCCGGCCCGACAAGCGCTACGGTCAGCACTTCCTCATCGACGGAAACCTGATGCGCGTCCTCGTGGCCGAGGCGGACCTCACGGACACCGACACGGTCCTGGAGGTCGGCCCCGGCGTCGGGAACTTGACCGAGCTCCTCGTCGAAAGCGCCGGGTGGGTGGTGGCGGTGGAGGTGGCCCCCTCGATGGCCGCCATCGCGCGAGACCGGCTGGCCGGGGCGGCGAACCTCGACCTCCTCGTGGCCGACATCCTCGCCGACAAGCACACCATCGCCCCCGCGGCGCTCGACACGCTGCGCCGGCGGGCGGAGACCCTGGGCGGGGCGACCAAGCTCGTGGCCAACCTGCCCTACCAGGCCGCCACGCCCCTCCTGGCGGAGCTGGTCCTCGCCGATCCGCCTCCCGAGCGGCTGGTCTTCACCGTGCAACAGGAAGTGGCCGAGCGCCTGGCGGCGGAGCCCGGAACGCGCGCGTACGGCCCGATCGGGGTGCTCATCCAGGCGCTGGCCGAGGTGGAGGTGCTGCGGCGCCTGTCGCCGAGCGTCTTCTGGCCGCGGCCGAACGTCTGGTCCGCGATGGTCCGCATTCGCCCGAGCGAGGCGCGGCGCCGGCGCATCGCCGACATTCCCGTGCTTCGCCGCACGATTGAAGGGCTGTTCATTCATCGGCGCAAGCGTGCTGCCCGAAGCCTCGCCCTGGCCGACCGGGCCGGCGCTTCGCCCCAGGCGTGGGCCGAACGGCTGAAAGCGGCGGGCCTCGATCCCGAGGCGCGCGGCGAGACCTACACGGTCGGGGAGATTATCCGCCTCGCCAACTCGCTGGTCCGGACCTGAAGCGCGGCGGGTCAGGAGACCCGCCGCGCACCTTCATGGGGCAGGAATGCCAAG
>JAPLML010000398.1:1023-5321 GCA_026387055.1 Planctomycetota bacterium
CACCTTCATGGGGCAGGAATGCCAAGGAGTCCCTCATGCTTATCGGCGCCGACTACTACCCCGAACACTGGCCCACGGACCGCTGGCCCACCGACGCCAAGCTGATGCGCGAGGCGGGCATCGGCGTCGTGCGGATGGCCGAGTTCGCCTGGAACCGCCTCGAGCCCCAAGAGGGGCGATACGATTTCGCGTGGCTCGACGCGGTGATGAAACTCCAGGCGAAGCACGGCATCCGCGTCATCCTCGGCACGCCGAGCGCCACGCCCACCGCCTGGCAGGTCGCCAAGTGGCCGGACCTTCTGCCCGTCAAGGCCGACGGCACGACGTTCCCCTTCGGCATCCGCAAGCACTACTGCCCGCGCCACGAAGGCTACCGCGACGCCTGCCGGCGGATGGCCGACGCGATGGGCCGCCGCTGGGGCCGGTCCAAGCAGGTCATCGGCTGGCAGATCGACAACGAGTTCGGCGGCATCGACTTCGGCGCGCCGTGCTTCTGCCCGCGGTGCGTCGGCCAGTGGCGGGCGTGGCTGCGGCGGCACTACGGCACGCTCGAAGCTCTCAATGCCGCGTGGGGCACCGCCTTCTGGGCCCAGGAGTACACCGACTGGGACCAGATCGTCGCCCCCATGCAGCCGGTGACCAGCCAGAACCCGAGCCTGCACCTCGACTGGCGGCGGTTCGCGAGCGACGGGATCGTGGAGTTTCAGCAGGTCCAGGTCGACGCCCTCCGGCCCCACGTCCGCGGCCAGTTCATCTCGACGAACCTCATGGGCATGTTCGAGGACCTCGATTACGAGGCCCTCGCCACGCCGCTCGACGTGGCCGGCTGGGACAATTACCCCATCTGGGCCGCCGAGGCGGTCGACCCGGCGATGGGCCACGCCGTGACGCGCGGCCTCAAGCAGAAGAGCTTCCTCGTGTTCGAGCAGCAGTCCGGCCCGTCGGGGTGGAACGCAATGACCGGCACGCCGCGGCCCGGCCAGATTCGCATGTGGACATGGCAATCCATCGGCCACGGGGCCGACGCCGTCCTCTACTTCCGCTGGCGGGCCTGCCGCTTCGGCACGGAGCAGTACTGGCACGGCATCCTCCAGCATGACGGCCTGCCGGGGCGGCGCTACAAGGAAGTCCGGCAGGTCGCCCGCGAGGTCGCGAAGCTCTCGAAGGCGCTCGACGGCACGGAGGTCCGCGCCCCGGCCGCCTTATGGCACACGTACGACGTCAACTGGGTCATCCGCTTCCAGCCCGGCTGCGACAAGATGACCTTCTGGGACGAGGCCAAGCGGTTCGGCAAGGCCTTCGCCCGCCGCGGCATCGCGTACGACGTGGTGACGCCGAAGGCCGACCTCGGGCGGTATCGCCTCCTCGTGTGCCCGCACGCGGTCATCCTGCGCGAGGACCACGTCGAAGCCCTGCGCAAGTTCGCCCAGGCCGGCGGCACGGTGGTCTTCACGTCGCGCAGCGGCGAGCGAGGCTGGACCAACATCATCACCGACCTCGCGCGCCCCGGCCTCCTTGGCAAGATGACCGGCTGCCGCATCCCCGAGTACGACATGGTGCGCCAGGACAAACCCGGGCAGATCGAGATGGCCGACACCGGCCGCCTGTACGACGCCTTCGGCTGGTGCGACCTTCTGGAGACCGACGGCGCCGCCGTGGTCGCCCGCTATGCGGCGGAGTTCTACAAGGGGACGGCCGCCGTCACGGTCAACCGCGTTGGCAAGGGCCGCGTGTACTACGTGGGCGCGAGCGCCGAGGACGCGTTCTACGACGATTTTCTGGCTCGCCTGGCCGACGAGGTCAAGCTCCCGATGCTCCCGCCCCTGCCCCTGAACGTCGAGGTCCTCGAGCGCCGCGGCAAGGCCGGCCGGTTCTTGATTGTCATCAACTACACCGCCGACGCGCAGACCATCGACATCGCCGTCACCGGCAAGAACCTTCTCGGCAAGGGAACGCGGGGACCGAAGATCGAGTTGGAGCCGTACGGGGTGCAGGTGGTGCAGGCCAGGTAATGCTACAACGTCGCTGAGCCCGTGCGCGGCGGGTCGGGAGACCCGCCGCGCTTCTTCATATCGCATGGGCCGCGGGATCACTTCCCCTGCGGCAGCAGGTCGGGGCGGTGCTCGCGGAACCAGGCGAGCGTCTGGCGGAGGGCCTGCTCGGTGGTCATCTTCGGCGCGTAACCGAGGACGCGGCGGGCCTTCGCGATCGAGTACGTCAGCGGCGTGGACATGAACTTCAGGCGGAACTTGTTCACGAGCGGCGGCTCGGCCGTGCGGCGGAGCGAATACAGGCCCTCGAAGATCGGGCACACCGCCCGCACGAGCCAGCGGGGCACGTGGCGGGTGGGCATCGGGTAGCCGGTCTCCTCGCAGACGATCTCCAGGATCCGCTCTCGCGTGATGGCCTCGCCATCGGTGATGAGGAAGACCTCGCCCTTCGCCTCGGGTTTTGTGGCGGCCAGCCAGAGCGCTTCCACCAGGTTCCCCACGTACGTCAGGCTGAGGGGCTGGCGGCCGGAGCCGACGAACCGGAACTGGCCGTTCTTCAGGTTCTCCAGGACCCGCGGCAGAAATTGCCGGTCGCGCGGACCGTAGAGGTACGGCGGGCGGAGGATCGACACGGGCAGGCCCCGGTCTCGCGCGAACTGCTGCACGAGCTCTTCGGCCCGGATCTTCGTCAGATTGTAGTGGTCGCCGGTATGGATCCGCGGGGCCGACTCGTCGAAGTCCCGTTGCGGGTGCATGCCGAAGACGACCATCGAGCTAAGGTACACGAACCGCTTGAGCCGCCCGCACGCCACCGCCGCCTCGGCCAGGTGCCGCGTGCCGTGGACGTTCACCCGCATCATGTCCTCGAGCGGCGCCCAGTCGGAGACCATGGCGGCACAGTGGAAGACGTAGTCGGCGCCGGCCAGGCAGGTGCTGAAGGCGGTGGGGTCGCCGACGTCGCCCTCGACGAGTTCCACGCCCCAGGACTTCAGAAGCGCCGTGTCGCTCGAGGCCCGGACGAGGGCGCGGACCCGCCAGCCTTCGTCGAGGAGGCGGCGTGCCAGGTGGCTGCCCACCATGCCCGTCGCCCCCGTGATGAACGCCAGCGGCGCCGTGTCGGCCATCGATCACCTCTGCCTGATCCGACGCCCATTGTAAACCCCCCGCCGCGCCGGTCAACCGGAAAGGCCGCATCCCGGATAATGCCTGCGCTATAGGGTACGTGTTTAGTGATTGTGCCGCTGCGCCGATAGCAGTTGTGGCACGGCCGGCTTGTCCGGCCGTGGCAGAGCACCAGCCACATTCCCCACGGCCGGACAAGCCGGCCGTGCCACACCTGCCGGGGTACGCTAAACAAGTACCAGACCGGCTGTGGCACACCTGCCACAAAGGGGACAATCCTCTTCTCCGCCCCCTCACCCCCGGCCCCTCTCCCGCGAGGGGAGAGGGGGGAACAGCATGGCCCCGCGACACAGGTGGCGGATTCGCCCGCAATTTCCTTACTGGACACGTGGTGTGGGGGTATAATTCCCCAGGCGGCGCCGGAGGGTGAGTGTGCGCCCGGGGCGATAGGCAAGGCGGAGGTGATCCGTGGAATCTCCATGCCGCGGTTTTACCCTGATCGAGCTGTTGGTGGTGATCAGCATTATCGGGCTGTTGATTGCCCTCCTGTTTCCGGCGCTCCAGAGCGCCGAGCGCGCGATGAACGAGGCCGCCTGCCAAAACAATCTCAGCCAGTTGGCCAAGATCGTCGCGTCGTATTGCCAGCAGAACGGCGGGCGTTTCCCCTTGGCGCAGCGCGCCGATGCGGACATGCCGAGCGCCTCGAACGCGTACGACGACGACCCGCAAACGCTCTACGGCAGCGAGCGGGCGGTCCAGGCGCGCCGCCTCGATGAGTTCGACGCCAAGGACTTCCTGTTCTTCGAGGAAAGCGACAACAGCCCCGCCGAGATCAAATACGGAAACCGGGTGGGGCGAGACACGGTCTCTTACTTCGACCGCGGCCACATGAGCCCCCTCGGCAACTACCACCTGACCTCCCGGCACCGCGATGGCGGGTTTGTCGCCTGCATGGACAGTCACATCGAGTTCTTCAGCGCCGAGGACTTCGAGGAGGGCATGAAGCCGCTGCGGGGCAACGCCCAGTGGTACCGGATGAGATTCACCCTCAATATCCAGCCCAATCAGCCCCTCGACGAGGAATCGCGACGGCGAGAGATGGCCTCGCGCTGGAATCCGGGCTAGTGCTCTGTTCCTCGTCATTCGAGGGGTGCCACGGGTTGCTCGCAACCCGTGCTCTTCGAG
>JAPLML010000356.1 GCA_026387055.1 Planctomycetota bacterium
TGGCGCCGCAACGCCCTCGTGGGTCTCGTGCTGGCCGTGGCGGGCGTGATGGGCCTGTGGGGCGTGGGGTTCTGGATGTCGGAGCTTGTGCGCAACAACGCCCTCGCCCATCTCGACAAGCCGACGCAGGACTGGTACGCCAGCCTGGCCAGCCTGCTCCAGAACGGCGGCGCGTTCTTCGGCATCTACGCCTTCAGCGTGCTGACGGGCATCGTGGGGCGGCGGCCGGCGTTTGCCGTCTCGTTCGTCGTCGGCCTGGTGACGGTCATCGGCGTCGTCGGGTTCTTGACGCAGCCGAGCCACGTGTGGTGGATGGCCCCCTTGCTGGGCTTTGCCCCGCTGATGGTCTTCGGCGGCTACAGCATCTACTTCCCGGAACTCTTCCCCACGCGGCTGCGGGCCACGGGCACGGGGTTCTGCTACAACGTGGCGAGATATCTCTCGGCGAGCGCCCCGTTCATGCTGGGGATGCTGGCCACGGCCTACGTCGCCCCGGCCGGCACGGAGCGGGCGGCGCAGGGGCTGTCGGGGCTGACGATCCTGAGCTCCCTGGGCAGCGCCGACAACGCGTTCCGGTACGCGGCGATCACCGTCGCCTGCATCTACGTCCTGGGCCTCGCCGCCCTGCCCTTCGCCCCGGAGACGAAGGGCAAGCCGCTGCCGGAATAGGACGGCCAGCGGCGCCGTAATGACGAATGACGACGCCCGAATGACGAATGAATGACGAAACGCTCCCGCGGCGGGCTCGAAGAGGCACACGCAGGCCGGGGCGAGGCCCCGGCGTCCGGGCCGTTCGCCCTGTGCCTTGCCGGGGCGTTGCCCCGGCCTATATGCCTTGCCGGGGCGTTGCCCCGGCCTACATGACTACATGGCAACGGCACCACAAGCCAAGAGAGTCATCGGCGTCGGCATGGCCTGCCTGGACCAGTTGATGCTCTGGCAGGACCTCGGGGCGCCCGTCGGCAGGAACCGCCTCGTAGCCTGGGACATGCAGGGCGGCGGGATCGCGGCCACGGCCCTCGTCGCCGTCGCGCGGCTGGGCGGGCGGGCGGAGATGTGGGCCGCCATCGGCGACGACTGGATCGGCGACCTCATCCTCCGCGGCCTCGACGAGGAGAAGGTCGACACCCGCCGGGTCGAGCGGGTCAAGGGCCGCCGCGGCCCGCTCATGATCGTGTGCGTCGATCAGCCGACCGGCGAGCGATGCTTCTTCCACGCCACCGGCCACTGCCACGCCGGCCATGCCATCGGGGACCTCCGGCGGCTGAAAGGCGCGGGGTGCCTCCTCATCGACGGCACGCGGCCGGAGAGCGACCTGCGGGCGGCGCGCGCGGCCCGGCGGCTCGGCGTCCCCGTGGTGGCCGACGTGGGATGGATGGGCGAGCGAACCCCGACGATCCTCAAATATGTCGATTACGCCATCCTCTCGGAATCCTGCGCCCGCCGCATTCTTGATGGGCCGGAGAAGGTCTCAAGGCGGTGTGCCACGGCCGGCTTGTCCGGCCGCGGCGTAGAATGCCCGGAAGGCAAACTCTGGCGGGCAGCGTGCCGCGCCGTACGCGCCATGGGACCGGCGTGCGTGGTCATCACCCTGGGCGCGAAGGGCCTCGTGTATCTCGGCGGCGACCGCTTCGGCCGGATGAAGGCATTCCGGGTCAAGGTCGTGGACACGACGGGCGCGGGGGATGTGTTCCACGGGGCGTTCTGCTACGGCCTGGTCGCAGGATTCGCGCTCGAGCAGAACCTGCGTTTCGCCTCGGCCGCCGCCGCGATGAAGTGCCGCCACATCGGCGGCCGCGCGGGCATCCCCACGCGGCGCGAGGTGATGCGGTTCCTGAAGCACGGCCCCCACGAGGCATAACATGGCCACGGGCAAACACTCACGTCGCCGGTTCCTGAGCAGTTCCGCCCAGGCCATCCTCGCGGCGGGTCTGGCGGCGGGATGCGAAGGATCGGCGGGCCGGCGCGCGGCACGCGTTTCGGAGAACCCCATGAAAACCCTCACCGTCGGCGAAGGCAAGTACCAGGGCGCGACCAACGCGGCCATCCAACGGGCGATCGACGACGCGGCCGCGGCCGGCGGGGGCGCGGTCATCGTCGCCCCCGGCGTCTACCTCATGCACGACGCCCTGCACCTCAGGTCCCGCGTACGGGTGGTCGGGCAGCCGGGGGCCGTCCTCAAGAAGGTGCCGAGCGTCGAGAGCAAGATCCCTGACTTCCTCGGCTACGGCCATTACGAGGTGACCGTCGAAGAGCCGGAGAAGTTCCCCGTGGGCACGGGCATCCACATCATCGACGACGGCGCCGGCGGGTTCTACACGACCGTGGCGACGGTCATCGGCCGCGAGGGCGACCGCCTCTTCATCAACCGCATGCTCAACCACGATTACCACGTGGCCAAGCACGCCCGCGTCATCTCTGTCTACCCGATCGTCGACGCCGAGGCCGCCGAAGACGCATCGCTTGAGGATATCACGATTGATGGCAACTGCCAGGAGGAGACGTTCTGCCTGAACGGCTGCCGCGGCGGCGGCATCTTCGCCATCCGCTCGGCCCGCCTGGCCTTCCGCAACGTCGAGATCCGCCACTACCGCGGCGACGGCCTCAGCTTCCAGCAATCGATTGACGTTCTGCTGGACCGCTGCCATGTCCATCACAACATCGGCCATGGCCTCCATCCCGGCAGCGGCAGCGTCCGGTACATCATGCAGGACTGCCGCGCGCACGATAACACGGGCTGCGGCATCTTCTACTGCCTGCGGACAACGCACTCGATCTGCCGGCAGAACGACCTGCGCGCGAACGGCCAGGCGGGCATTTCCGTCGGCGAGCGCGACACAGATCACCTGATCGAAGGAAACACGATCGCCGGCAACGGGCAGGAAGGCATCCTCTTCCGCCAGCCGACCCGCACGAGCGGCGACCGCACGCTCATCGTCGCCAACCGCATCGGCCCGAACGGGGCGAAGGATTGCCGCAGCGAGATCGCCATCCCGGCGGGGCTGAAGGAGGTCCACGTCCTCGACAACACGTTCGCGCCCGGCCAGGCGCCAGTTCTCTCGGTCGCGTCCGGCTGCCGCCGAATCAGTTTCGCGGAGAACAAGATCGGCGACCGCGCCGCCGGCGATGGCGACATCGCGGGCGCGGTGCAGGACGTGCTTCGCGAGCGCCCGAAGGACCTTCCGGCCGTCGGCCCCGCCGCCCTCCCCCTCGACGGCGCCCGCCACCTGAACGTGGCCAAACTGCCGCCGTGGAACGATGCCGGAATGTGGGCCGTGGGCAGATCATGAACACGTCGGCCGGGGCGAAGCCCCGGCTTCCTGGTTGCTGCGCGGATGCCGCCGTGGCGGTGCCCCGCCTACATGCTGCGCAGCGCGGTTTGACCGCGAAGGTGACCGATGAGCCGCGTGCGTCCCATACCCATTCGTCTCACAGTCGCGTGCGCCCTGCCGGCGCTCGTCGTCTGCCTGGGCGCGGCGGCCGCGGTTCCCGGAGTAACCTTGGCGGACGTGGCGGCGCTGAGCCAGCCGGACGGCTGGAGCTCGAGTGCGACGCGCGGCCCGGGCACCCCCGGGCGGCACCACCAAGTGGGCATGGAGGTCGACTTCGTCGTGCCGCCGGGCGCCCAGACGGCCAGCGGCGGCGGGTCGATGACGGCCGCCGAGCAACGGCTCTTCGACATCGTGTCGCAGCTCCGCACCGCCGGCCAGTCTTCCCACCAGTTGAAGCTGACCGAAGTGTCGCTCAGCAACACGAAGGTGGTGGCGGCCATCGTTGCCGCCGGATGGGCGGGCGTCACCGCCAACACCAACACCGAGTCGGCCGGCGTCATGCACGTCGGCTTTGCGGCGCCCGTGCCGGGCGTCCTCTCGGCCACCGAGAAATCGTTCCTGACCGACACGCTCGACGGCCTCGTGGACCTGGGCGCCGGCCTCATCGCCGACAGCCGCCTCCAGTGGGCAATTCCGCTGGCGCTGCAGGACCCCGGCGGCGACGACCCCCTGGTCGCCAAGACCCTGGCCGACGTCCTGGGCCTGGGCACGATGATCCACGACGGCATCTATCAACCCATCTATGATTGGCTGACGGCCACGCCCTCGCCGACCCTGAGCGGCCTCGTGAGCCAGGTGGCGGGCCTGACCGGGTTCTCGAGCGTGACTGAGGGCGCCGGCAACACGGCCGAGCGCGTGTCCTTCACGTTCCACTACGCCAAGCAGCGGACGACCAGCCTGGAGATGGACCTGGGCACCGCGGCCAGCGACGCGGGGATCCTGCTGGCGGCGCCGCCGACGATCGGCGTGGCCGCGTCGATGGCGTTTGACGTGACGGTGGGCGTGGACCTGTCGCGCGGCGGGACCGCCTCGCAGGCGGGCTTCGTCCAGATCAGCAACTTCCACGTCGGGGCGGATGTCACCGCCACGAGTCTGACCTTCGGGGCCAACGTCGGGTTCCTGGGGGCGCAGGTCCAGAACGGTCACTTCACGCTGCACGCGGACCTGGCGGCGGCCGTGGCCGGCGGGGCCGAGACGTCGCTGGGCACGCTGGCCGCCACGCCGGTCGGGACGCTCGTGTCGCTCACGCCCGCCGGGTCGGTGGACCTCGTGCTGCCCCTCCAGGCCAGCCTCGGCGGATGGAGCACGCCCGTCGGCCCCGGCCAGCCGAAGATCGCCATCTCCGACACCAACCTGTTCGACGGCCCCGGCTCGAGCTTCTCGTTCAACCCGGTGGTGGACCTGGCCCTGCCGTCGGTGGAAGGCTTCGGCCAGGTATCGTCGGCCAGCATGGTGGGCCTGTTCGGCCAGCTCGGCTCGTGGCTCGGCAACTTCCAGGCGTCGTCGATCCTGTCGACACCCATCCCGTTCACCTCCGGCAAGACCCTCGGCAACATCCTGGGCCTCGACGCGACGCTGATCGACAACGTCATCAGCCACCTGGAGAGCGAGCCGAACAAGCCGGCGTTCGCGAGCGCCCAGGCCCTCGCGACCCTGCTGCCCGGCATCATCACGGGCACCCAGTTCGACCCGGCCTACGCGC
>JAPLML010000509.1 GCA_026387055.1 Planctomycetota bacterium
AGACGAAAACATCATAGGCGTTGCCGCTCGTGTCATATCCGCCGAGCCGCACGGGGGCCGCGGGGTTCGACACGTCGATAATCTCAAGGCCTCCAGCGCCGGCCGCCACGTAGGCCAGGTTGCCTGAGATGGCTACATCACTCGCCCCCGCCAATGCCACCTTGCCCAGAAGAGTCGGATTGGCCAGATCGCTGACGTCGAGGACTGCGAGGTTCGGGCCGTAGCACAGGTAGGCATAGCCGCCACTCTCCGCCGCGCTGGAGGCCGGGCCGCCCCACTGGGCCACCAGGTCAACGGAAATCTCGTCCCCTGGACCCATGGTAAGCCCTTGAGTCCCGACCTCGTCCGCCGCGCTGTCCATGCCAGCCGAGAGGACCTCATCCGGCCTCGGCTCACCTTGACGGACATATACGGCCGGCGGGAGGCTCAACGCATGAAGCGCCTCTTGCGCGGTGGCCCCCGCCAGAAGCACCCGCGGCTCAAGCGGTTCAAGGAGCGGTGGAAGGCGCGACGGCGGGCGGGCGTGAGTCATGGCTTCCCCCTTGGCGGCCGGCGGCGAGACACGAGGCGGGCGTGCGACATCGACCGTCCCCCCTTCCTGGCAGGATGCCGCCTGGGACGGTCCTACGCGGCCCCGCCTTTGTTGTCCGCCTTCTCCACGGTGATTGGCGGAACGTCTATCGAAGTGTCAGCGGGAAGTATAGCACAGGTTCAGCGGAATGCAACAGGAAGGGCACGAACCCAGCCGGGAGGAATCTCGCGGCATGGTGTGGCGAGGTTGGCGCGACGTGGGGTGGTGGCGTGGGCATGGCGCATGGGGGGCCGGTGCGGCGGTCAGGCCGCAGGGCGAGGGGCGAATGGGCGGGTCGCGTTCGGCTACGTCGACGGCGGCCGGAACTGCGAGAGGTCCAGGCGGACCTGGAAGCGGGCCGCCGAGGCGGCACAAGGACCCACATCCCTCTCCGCAGTGCCATCGCTACATTCCCGGAAGGAGGTGACCGCCAGCCAGCTCAGCGGCTGCTTAACCTCGTGAGCATTGCGAAGACACCGGCTTGCCGCCGCCAGGGGATGTAATCACGAGCGACGGCGATCTCTTCCAGATACTGGATGCGCGGATGGACCTCGGCCAGGTAGTCAGAGAAACGCTGCACGTACCGGCCATAGTGCGGCGCACGTGCCTGGCGGGCCGGCGAGTTCCCTGACCCGTCGGCAGGCAGGCCGAAAAACCTCTTTTTGCGCCGGGGCCCGAGAGTATCATTACCGCCGAAGCCAGGCAGGAGACAGCCATGAAGCATGCCCTTGCGGTGTCCGTTCTTGGCCTCATCGCCGCCGCAGCGCTGGCCGGCGAGCCGAGCCCACCCGTCGTCACCACGGGAACCCTCCTCGGCGAGATGACCGACCTCGGACGGCTGGCGCGTTGGCCTGCGCCCGCCTACCGCATGGTTCAGTTTTCGAGTTTCGACCGCCGCTCGACGACGGCGGAAGCGCCCGACTGGTTCGCCAATGCCGACGGCTTCGGCAGGGAGCCCATCCCGGGATTCGCGAAGGTCCTTCGGGCGCCTCGCGAGGGAGGGGCGGGACTCTATCTTCTGGCCGACGTGCGGGGACCGGGGGCCATCGTGCGGGGTTGGTCGGCAGGGATGGGCGGCACGCTCAAGGTCTACCTGGACCCGGACGCGGACGCCGACGGGCCGGGCCGGGGGAATGTGCCGAAGCAGGTGCAGCTCTCGGTCTGGGACGCCGCCGACCCGATCGTGGACACGGCGCGCTTCGGGTACCCCCTGCGCAACTTCCGGCTGTTCGCGCAGGGCACGCAGGCATACAACGAGCCAGTGCACCTGGGCGCGGGCGACGGCGACCCGGACGGCCAGAGGTTCTACCACGATTATGGGTTCGACCAGGCCGGCTTCGAGGGCCGCGAGGAGGTCGTGTGCGCCGCGGAAGGCACCGTCGTCGCGTTCTGGCCCAGCCGCGAGGACCTCTGCTCGGTGCTGGTCCAAGACCGGGGCGGGATGGTCTGGGAATACGGGCACCTCTGCGCGGTGGCGCCGGAGACCGTCCTGGGCGCGTCCCTCGCCCGGGGCCGCAAGATCGGGACCCTGGGGAGGACCGGCCCGTCGGGCAACTTCAGCCACCTGCATCTGGGCACGAGCCTCTCCCGCGCCGACGCGGGGGCCGACAGGCCGAACCGCCGGCTCAACCTCTATCCGTGGCTGGTGGCGGCGTATCAGGCCCAACACCCGAAAGGGCTGTTCGCGGTGGCCCGGCCGCACCACGCGTGCCTGACGGGGGAGACGGTCCTTTTGGACGGGTCGAACTCCCTGGCGTTCGGCGGCAGCCGCATCGTCGAATGGCGCTGGACCCTTGCCGACGGCCGGACGGTCAAGCAGGCCAAGGTGGAAACGCAGTTCGACCGACCCGGCGCCTACGTGGCTGCCCTCTGGGTCAAAGACGATCAGGGCACCGAGGACATGGACTTCTGCCAGGTCAAGGTCTTCTCGAAGTCGGCCCCCGAGAAGGCCATGCCGCACATCTTCATGACCTGCACCCCAACCCAGGACGTCCGGCCGGACCAGCCGGTGACGTTCCGGTTCTGGTTCCAGGGTCAAGGCGGCGGGCCGATCGCGGTCGATTTCGGCGATGGGTCCAGGCTGGCGGACTACGAGTCGTACGCCGAAGTGCGCCACGCTTTCAAGACGCCCGGCATCCACGTCGTCACAGCCCAACGCGAGGCCGGCGGCAGACCGGTCCGGCAACGGTTGAAGGTCGTCGTGACCCGGGCGCCCTGACGCCGCCAGCACGCCCGGGAAGGGCGCTGCGGGCAGCGCCGTTCCGGAGCGCGGGACTCGCGGGAACCTTCTCGCGCCCACGCCGTCTAACCTCGCGAGGTCCAGCGCAGGAGGACGGGCGATGAAGAAACCGCAGGTGGTGGGCACGATGCAGTGGCTCACGGTGTGTGGCGCGGCACTGGGGCTCATCCTGGCGGCGGGCTCGACGGCCGGCGCCGGCGCGCTTGGGAAACTGACGGTCCAGGACAAACCCCTCACGCTCTTGGGGGGCCGCGTGCTCGCGAGGATGCCCGAGGGGGCCAAGGTCGAGCCGCGCAAGGCCGCCAACATCATGGGCGCCGACCCCTCGGCGGAGGAGGAAAGCCGCGTCGTCCTGGATGCGGGCAACGAGCGCCTCGTCCTGATGGCCCAGGAGACCTTCCAGTGGGCCGACAAGGACTTCAAGGAGGTCGTCGGCAAACAGTACGCCCACTGCTCGATCACGCCCCTCCGGCAGGGAGAGGAAGGGCCGACGTCGTACCTGCTGGTTCCGAAGGAGGTGAAGCCGGGCGGGGCCGCCACGGGCGTGGCGTTCGCCTGCCTCGTTCTGCCCGACAAGACGGTCGTTCGGCTTGGGGCCTACGCCAACCCAGAGGCCTGCCAGGACCTTCCCGGCTGCACGGCGTTGGCCAGGGAGATCCTGAGTCACGCCGTCGGCGGCAACGTTCCGCTGAAATGCGAGGCGGGCACGAAGCGGCTCAGGGCCATGGTCCAGGGCAAGGATGTGCAGGTCGACCTGCCCCGGGACTACATTCTGACGTTCCAGCGGGGGCCGGACTTCTGGCTCTACTATGCCCGTCCGCTCTCGCCCCTTGGCGTCGTTCCCCCGACGGTGCTCCTTTACCAAGGCGGGCACCCCTCGGCCTTTCACAAGAAGCGCGAGGGCGACGGTGCCGAGCCGCCGGAGGTCACGTCGACCGATGGGACCTTCCTCGGCCAGAAGGCGTCGTGGGCGAGGTGGACGAGCGGGGCAGGGGACCAGGCCCGAACGTGCGCCGAGACCATCGTCTCCTCCGGGGACTTCTGGAAGCTCCACGTGTACTTCTCCGCCCGAAAGGCCGAGGAGATGGCCGCGTGCGAGAAGATTGCGCAGAGCATGGCCCTCGTCGACAAGCAGCCCCCCGCCGCGGCCACGCCCGCACCGGACGCAGAGGGGGCCGCTCCCGGGAAAGAGCCGGACCGCCGCTAGCACCCACGAGCACCTTGCCGAGCAGCTGCCCAACCCGCAGGGGGCGAGTGGTGACCCTCCGCGCAATGTACCACCCGACCGGCAAGCCGAACAGGATGCAGAAGATCGGGACTCCCATGCCGAGTCCCACGCAGACGAGGTCCAGGAAGGCGAATGGTCGTAGGCCCGTAGGCCCTCCAGTCTGGGGCGGCCAGAAGGTCCGCTTGTTGATCGAGGAGGACGTGGCGTTCACCCGCGACGGCTGCCGGGTCATCGGCGACCGCCGGACGGCCTTCCACCTGGTGTGACGCGGGAGCGGTCCTTCCGGAAGGGCGGGCATTCCCTCCAACTCATCCCGCACGGGCGCGGTTCTTCGGGTGTTCAGCTCCACCGTGGGGAAGTCGCGGTACGCGACGCCGACGCAGCGGACCGCGAGGCCGGTCTTCGGATCGGTATACGTTAGCGTATGCTGCGTCCGCTGGTCGTCGAGCGGACGGCTCGCCCGCTTCAGTTCCCACGCGCCCAGTCCCTCGGCCGAGGGCTTGCCGTCGTAGGTGAAGGAGAAGAAGGGCCCTGCGGCCTTCGCCTCCCGGGCGCCCTCGAGCGTCGCCGCCACCCACCGCCGGGCTTCGGCCATCTCGCCGGACGTCGGCGCAGCGGCCCGCGCCAGTGGCGGCGACAGGAGCCACGGCACTATGGCGATGCCAAGCAGAAGTCCCGTCTTCATGGGCGGCTCCGCTAACTCGTGGAAGGCGCCTCGTGGCGCCGCCGCGGCGGCGATCCCCGCGGCCTTCCGGGGAGTGTAGTCTAGCGAACTGTCCAGCCGCTTGCGACTGTAAAACACCTCGATGCGCCACACGCGTGTGGCTAGGTACAGCCCTGCCGCGCGGGAGTGCGGCCCCGCACGGCTCGCGTTCCTCTGGACCCGGCCCGACCGGGCTGGTCGAAGACCTCGCCGAGCAGGAGATCATCCGGCAGATGCTAGAACTGCACGCGAAGGGCATGGGGTTGAGGGAGATCGCCCGCGAGCTTGACGAGGCCGGGCTGAAGTGCCGCCAAGCCAAACAGTGGCATCACTGGCAGGTCAGAAACACTCTCAGACGTGCATAGAAAACAGGACGGGCATGGCCGGGGCCGTCTCGGCGCCCGCCCCCGTGGCAGGCGGACACGCGGCCATCATCCGCCGCCGGTGCAGGTGCTGGGACTGCGGCCAGGTGCGGATCGGCAAAGAGTACACCTAACAAGAAAAGGAGCCGCCATTGTAACGAGTGGGCCGCATTGCTTTGTTGGCCGCAGTTCCAGGCCAGACCCACCTATGGTTCAACAACCAAGCTATCATGCCTGTATCCGCCATACCGGTAAGCCCACCAGAGAATATTCCCACTCCTGCCTTCGAGTACGCTTGAGTGACGAGGATTAGTGCACGCGACAATGCCGTACCAGCGGCGGAACGTTGTATCCCAATGGTCCAGCAAAGCGTCTACAAACCGCTGATAGCCCGCCATCACAACACCGACATAGGCACGCACATCTTCATTAGGTATTGCATGAGTATTGTTGCGCGGTGAGAACTGTACGCTTATCCTCTTGCCCTCGGGGTCCTTGTCGAAGCCGATAAAGTATGTTTCGTAGTTGTGGACTATATCGTCCCTCCGATCTTGGAAGCCAGGAAACCACGTGTCGCACCCCGCAAAGACTAGGTTGAGATTATCGGGGAGTTCCCCTCTAGCCGACTTCTTGAGCATGTCATTGAAGCTTTTGGGAAGCTCACACTGGTCATTGCATTTATACATATGCCTAACAACCCCGGCTGCGCTATCGAACAACACCCTTGAAATGAGGTATATTGCGTCAAGAAAAGCCATGGCCTCGGGATATGCTCCAAAGTCTGAGCTCTTGTCATTTAGCGCTGCCTCGAAACGTCTGAGACGCTCATCAAAGAGCTCAAGCATCAGACACAAATTGTACTCATGGCGAATCAGAGACTGCAACGGTCGTGGTATCGATCCCGGCGAGGGCTTGCCTGCCGCACGACGCTTGACAGCCATGGCCAGAAACATGTCGCTGCAATAGCATGATAGAGAGTTCTTGTATACTATATGCATGGAGATGGCGAAGAAGGTGTGGACAGACTCTAGGGGCCGGTCTAGGCAGGCTGTCCTTTCCGCCTGAACCGGGCAGCATCCGACGGCTGTCTGCTCCAACACCCTATACCATTGTATCTTACCTCCGTCAAGCGTTTTCGAAGCGCCGTTTTATGAAGTCTGCATAACATGGTTCACGGGGCATCGTCCGCCGCCGCTGCCGCCGCCTTTACGATGATGCCGAATGGCGGCGAAGCGAGGCCAAAGCGCCGCCCAGGGCCAGCAGGGAGAGCGTGGCGGGTTCGGGAACAGATTGGTTATAGAGTTTTGCTTCATCGAGCGTACCTTCATTGGTCTCATGCCAACTCCCATTGATGTAGAAGTGCGGAGCGATGGCGGATCGCATGGGGCCGGAGAGGTGACCCTGCGCTGCGAGGCCGCCGTTGACGTAAAGGCTGGTGGTGTAGCCGACGGGGTCGTAGGAACCGAGCAGGTGGACCCACGCTCCGGACAGCCCGGAGACCGCTGCCTCAATGGGGGGGTTGTCATTGGTGAAGTCGCTGCGGACCTCGAAGTCGGCCAGTGACGTGGCGGGATCGTACCGGAGGACGAACGTCTCCCCGCCGGCGACATGCTGCCAATAGTCGCGTACACCGATCTGCACTGGCGCCGATCCCAACTGAAACCAGTATTCCACGGCGAACCCCGAAGGCCCCGGATAGCCCAAGCCGGCGGTGGCTGTGTATGGGCCTCTCGGCGAGGCGCCATAGTTGGTTCCGCTTCCGTACGCATCAAAATGAATGCCCTTGCCCGATACCCCGCTTACGGCGGACCACGTGCCGGGAATGGTCAGGTTGTGTCCTTGTCCGGAATCGTCGTGACCGGGGTTGCTGGAGTCGTTGAAACTCCAATACGCGACGGGTGCTGGAGCGGCCAGTGACGGTATGGGAACCCCCACAAGAAGCACCGCCGCCAGCACGGCCGCCGCGGCCACCCGATACGCGGCGATACGACTGTTGTGCCTGTACATTGCCCTTCCCCTTTCCTTGCCATGCGAGTTCCCGCAGAAAAAGGGCGACCTCCGGTCTCCCCCGGAAATCGCCCCACGAACACACTCAGGTTGTCGTTGCTGAGCCCGCGCCGCATCACTCACCCCCCCGCGCCCTTCCGCAATGGCGATTATACATGACGAACCGTGGCAAGGCAAACGCCTTGGCGTGGGAGGCCGAAGGAGTCCTTGCCGATCCGCACCTGTCCGCAGTCCAGGCGCCGGCAGCGGCGGCGGATGATGGCCGTGTACGCGCCCTCGCTTTTCGCCGGCGACGACTTCCTTTGACACGACGCCGATTACGGCGTATGATTCCCTGAAGTTCGGGTCCCTGGCCCGAGGGGGAAAGGAACGAGCCTGTGAGCAAGTGCGAGCAGTTGTCGAAGAACCTGGAGGGGTGCACCTGCACCTACGTGGCCTGCGAGCGGCGCGGCGCGTGCTGCGCGTGCATTGCGTATCACCGGGGCCAGGGGCAACTGCCCGGGTGCGTCTTCCCGCCCGAGGCCGAGAAGGACTACGACCGCAGCGCCAGGCATTACGTCAAGGTGATGCAGGGGCGGGTGTAACTTATTTCGCCCGCCGTGAATACACGGCGGGCCGCGCTGAGGCACGGCCGGGCAAGACCGGCCGTGGCACACCCGGCGACGGCTTAACGATAAGCGTCGCCGTACCGGCGACGGCTAAACAGTTATGATCGTACTTATCGACAATTACGATTCTTTCACGTACAACCTGGTCCAGCGTCTGGGCGAGCTGGAGGCGGGGCTGGACCTGCGCGTCTTCCGCAACGACAAGGTGACGGTGGCGGAGGTGGAGGCGCTCGGGCCGACGCACATCATCATCTCGCCCGGGCCGTGCACGCCGCGCGAGGGCGGGGTCTCGAACGACGTCATCCGCCATTTCGGCGGCAAGGTCCCCGTGCTGGGCGTGTGCCTGGGGCACCAGTGCATCGGATTTACGGCCGGCGCCGACGTGGTGCGGGCCGACCGGCTGATGCACGGCAAGACCAGTTGGATCCATCACGACGGGAGGAAGATCTTTGAAGACGTCGCGAACCCGTTCGAAGCGACCCGGTACCACAGCCTCATCGTCCGGCGGGGGAGCCTGCCCGCCGACTACGAGATCACGGCTTGGACGGATGAAGACGAGATTATGGGTCTGCGGCATCGCCGCTGGCCGCTGGAAGGCGTCCAGTTTCATCCGGAGAGCTTTCTGACGCCCGAGGGGCCGAAGATCCTGGGCAATTTCCTCCGATTGTAAAGGCAGGGGGGGCGCTGCGCAACGGCCCGCGCCGGGCGTATTAAGGATACGGCGGCCGCGGCAACCGAAGGGCGGGCGGGGCGGGAGGGCGTTGGTGATCCAGTTTCAATGTCCGTGCGGCAGGTGGATCAAGGTCGAGGACGATCTGGCGGGCCGCCTGGTCGAGTGCACCAAGTGCGGGTCGAAGTCGCGGGTGCCCGAGGCCGCGCCCCTGAGCGC
>JAPLML010000733.1 GCA_026387055.1 Planctomycetota bacterium
ATAGGCGAACGGCAGCACGCTGCAACTGCACAGCGGCAGCGGCGCGCCGATGAGCGCGGCCTTGACCACCGCGCCGAACCCTTTGCCGCCCAGATGCCGCGTCATCCAGGCACGCGAGACGAGAACATGGACCAACCCCGCCGCCAAGAACCCGAACGCGACGTAGATACCGGCGTCGTAGAGCATGTCCCACGCGACGTTTGCGGCCTGGGCCAGATAGTCCATGCGTCTGCCCACCGCCCCCGCACGACGGTTCTTTCCTCTTCCAGCTTCTTCGGCAATTGTAGGCGGTTAAGAGCACCCTGAACAGCCTTTCGTTGCTCTGCCCCCAAGAGGCCCACGCGTCCGCCGCGGCGGGCGGCTGAATGGCGGGGGTGCGGCTTTCGCTGTTTGATGTGAAGCTCGCCGCTCGAACCTGGCGGCTCGTGCCGCCTTTGGGTGTTAGCCCTTGATTTCCGGCCCGACGCGTTTATACTATGCCTACGATCCAGGGCCTGCGGGGCGCCTTTCGCGCTCCGAAAACTCGGGCTGGGGATTAGTGTAACGGTAGCACGACAGACTCTGGATCTGTCTGTCCTGGTTCGAATCCAGGATCCCCAGCCAGAAGATAAGGGCCCGTAGGTCAATGACTTACGGGCCTCTTGCTTGGCGGCTCAGATTGCTCAAGAAACCTTGGTGCAGCGCGCAGGGCGGCAGCCGAGGGGGGCCAGGGGGCAGGGGTTAGCAGACCTCTACAAGGCCAAATGTGTAGACCCTTTTGCCAGGCGCGCACGCTATTTCACGAGTTCGGCAGAAAAAGATGGCCCACGGGGTCGTGGGCCTGCGGTCAAACGGGGAACCTTGGGTCACAGGAAGGAAAGTCGCCATGGCCAGCAGAAAACTCACCCGTCGGGAGTTCGTGAAAGAGAGCGCCATTGCAGCGGCAGGTCTGGCTGCGGCGGCTGCGGCGGCGCGAGCGGCCGAAGTCGACACCAGGAAGATCCTCAACTACAACCCCAACATGGAGTACCGCCGCCTGGGCAAGACCGGCCTCATGGTCTCGGCGGTGTGCCTGGGCGGTCACTGGAAACGCATCGACAAGATGGTGCCTACGGATGGCGTGGGCTGGCTGAGCGGCAGCATCGACCATCCCGAGTTCCAGAAGAACCGCTACGACGTTGTGACCCGCTGCATCGAGGCGGGGATCAACTACATCGATGCCTGCTGGAGCAACGAAGTCATCGCCTACACGCGCGCGGTCAAGGGCCGACGCGACAAGATCTACATGGGATTCTCCTGGGGCGACAAGGAACTCCGGTTCCCCGATTACCGGACCGCCAAGGCGCTCCTCAAGACCCTCGAAGACGGGCTGAAGACCGCCGGGCTCGACTACGCGGACCTCTGGCGCATCACGATGCACGAGCAGTCGGGCAAGCACACCAAGGAGGAAGTCGAGGAGATGATGAAGGCCCTCGAGATGGCCAAGAAACAGGGCAAGGCCCGATTCACCGGCTTTTCGTCGCACGACCGGCCGCACATCAAGTCGATGATCGAGACCTACCCGCAATGCGTCGACGCCATCTGCACGCCCTACACCGCCAAGACGAAGCAGTTGCCGGAGGACAGCATGTTCGAGGCCGTCCGGAAAGGCGACATCGGCGTCTTCGGCATCAAGCCGTTCGCCTCAAACTCGCTCTTCAAGGGATCGAGCGCCCTCGACGACCCCATGGCGAAGGAGGACGACGAGCGGGCTCGCCTGGCCATCCGGTACATCCTGTGCAACCCGGCCATCACGGCGCCGATCCCGGGCCTCGTCAACTTGCACCAAGTGGACAACGTGGCCCAGGCGGTGCAGGAGCGCCGCAAGCTCGACGTGGCCGAAGCGAAGAAACTCGAGGCCGCCATGGACGAGGCATGGGCCAAGCTGCCCGACGACTACCAGTGGCTGAAGGACTGGGAATACGTGTAGGCGGCTGCGTCTTCGGTGCAACGGCCTGCTTCCTCGGATGCCTCACCGCTCCCTGACGGTCGCGGCACGGATGGGCGGGGGCGGGGTGCGGCCCGCGGCGGGGGCCAGCGAGGCCAAAGCAGGCAGAGGCTCGCGGTCGGCCGGGGCGTCCAGGGCGGGCGCGTCGGCCTCGACGGGCCTGCCTTTGGCGAACTGGCCCGCGAACCGGCGACCGTCGGGCCAGGTCATGACGCCTTGGCCTTGCCGAAGGCCCCCCTGCCACTCGCCGACGTAGGTGCGGCCGTCGGGCCACGCGAAGGTTCCCTGTCCGTGCTGCTTTCCGTCCTGCCACTGGCCGGCGTAGCGCGAGCCATCGGGCCACGTGTAGGTCCCGCGACCGGCGACCTTACAGTCCTGCCACTGACCGACGTAGCGTTCGCGGCCGAGGCCGGTCACGAAGCCCAGGCCGTGATGCTTGCCGTCCAGCCACTGGCCAACATACCTGCGGCCGTCGGGATAGATGCAGGTGCCGTAGCCGCTGGCGGCGCCGCCCTGCCACTCGCCCTCGTAGATGCGGCCATCCGCAAAGACACAGGTGCCGTGGCCGGTGGCCTTTCCGTTGAGCCACTCGCCGCGGTACTTGCGTCCGTCGGGGAAGACGTAGGTGCCGAGCCTGTGCGGGCTCAGACCGATGGCCCAGCCGACGTAGGACCCGCCGTCGGGCATGGGGCCGCTGTAGAACAGGACGAGGGGCTGGTCGGCGGGGGCCGACGGGTCGGCCGGCTCTTCTCCCGCGGCGATGAGGCGGGCGAGGGACGCCCGGTGCTCCTGCCACTGGCGGTCGGCGCGGTCGGCATCTTCGCGCAGCGCGCGGCCGACGGCGGCCTCCTCGGGCGTGACAGTGCTGGGGATGGCGGCGGTCCCGCCCGCGCGGTCGGTCACGACGGCGCAGGCCACCAGGGCGGCGGCCAAGACGGTCAGGCTTCGCATAGCGTTCCCTCTGTTCACATGGGCATAAGGCAGTAGCCGGCGGCCGCCGCAGGGTTCCTGCCCCTGCCTGCGTATGAAGCATGAGGCGGTCAATCACAGATTGGCCACACCGGCAACGTCGCCGCGGCCTCGGCACATTCTACCCCAGGAACCGCGGGCATGCAACGCACAAGTTAGAAAGCGTTGTAACCCCTCAGTTACAGGTGCTTGGTTCAGATAACCCGGGTGGCACAGCCACGCGCCGTTGCGTGGCCGTGCTCTGTGCTGGTCTGAAGTGCACGGCCACGCAATGGCGCGTGGCCGTGCCACCCCCGAAACTGAGGCGTTACAAAGCGTTGGGAAGCGCCCCAGACATCGTACCCCCCTGGCGGAGATTGCGGCGGCAGGGCTGAGGGGCTTTCATGTTCGACCGCCCCGGTTATAATACCGTTCGGAGACAGCGCTATGGCCGAGACTCAGCAGAACGGTTCTCCGTCCGGCGGGCCGGCTCCGGAAGGGCGCGGCCCCCGCCGCCGCGGCTGGCCGTGGGCGGTTGGCGCCCTTTTTCTCGTGCTCATCTTCGCCGGCGCCTATGTCGTGCACGAAGCCGTGCGGATGCCCGAGCGCACCGTCAACGCGGCCGCCGACCGCCTGGAGGGAATGGCCGGGAAGGTCTTCGAGAAACTCCGCGAGGGCCTGCGGCCAAACGTGACGCTTCGCACCATCATCAACAGCCAGTTCGCCAAGCTCGACGCCACGCCCAAGCTCGTGGTCCTCACCAACACGATCGACGTGGAGGTGGCCAAGAGCAGCGAGAAGCGCGTGCTGTGGGGCCTTCTGAACCTCGGCACCACCGAAGTCCGCCTGAAGGCCCCGGGCAACAAGGTGCAGTTCTACATTCCCGTGCGCGAAATCAAGGCCGAGGATTTTTCCTATCGGCCGGCAGCCAAGAAGGTGGTGGTGCGAGTGCCCGGCCCGGTCCTCGACCGCCAGGTCGTCGACGTTCAGAGCGACCCGTCGAAAATCGAGGTCGAGACCCGGGTGGGCTGGGCGCGGCTCAGCGCTTTTTCGGGCAAGAGGCTCGAAGCCAAGGCCCGCGAGGCCCTGCGCCAGGAGGTGCTGGCCTCGGCCGACACGCCGCCCATGCATGACCTGGCCCGCCTGCACGCCGAGAAGGCGCTCAAGGCTTTTTTCGCGGAGCTCGAAGGTGCGCTGGGCGACGGCGTGCGCCTGGAGATCGAGTTCAGGCCGGCCAAGTGACCCGTGTGGCGATGAAAGCCATGATCCTCGAGGCCGTCCGCACGCCCCTGCACCCGGCGACGCTGCCCGATCCGGCGC
>JAPLML010000531.1 GCA_026387055.1 Planctomycetota bacterium
GGAGCCGGGGCAGGGCAAGTAGGCCATACCGCGTAAGGCCTCGGGGGTGGCATTGGCACGCGCCGTTGCGTGGCCATGTTGCTGCGAACTTCGGGGCGCATGGCCACGCAACCGCGCGTGGCCATGCCACCCGAAACTGAGGGATTACCATACCGCGCGGTTTTTGGTTGTGGGGGGACCGAGGATTTGGCATACTTCAGCTTCTTGCCGACTCTCAACGGCGCATAACGGGGATCCGCGTGGGATCCGGCTTCCGCCTTGCGTGCCCTTCGCGCGAACGGGCCTCGGGCGAAGCTGACACAACGGCCTGCTTGGAGATCGCGTGATGAAATGGTGTATGTGGGTACTCTCTGCCGCCGCCGTCCTGATGCTGGCGACCACGGCGGCGCTGGCCGCTGACGCCCCCCCGAAGGCCAAGAAGCCCGCGGAAGCGGAGAAACCGGCCCTCGAAGGCGACCTGGCCGTGATGGCCAAGGAGTGCAAACTCTCCGAGGAGCAACAGGCGAAGGTCGCGTCCACCGCCGCCGAGGCCAAGACGGCGATGGAAGCATGGGAAAAGAAGAATGCCGAGAAACTGGACGCGTTCAAGAAAGCCCGCGGCGCCGCCATCGAAGCCAAGGACCAGGCGGCCCTGAAGAAGGTCATGGACGACATCCGGCCCCTGATCGAGGAAAACCGGGCCCTCCAAACGCACTACCAGAACGCCATCATGGCCCTCCTGACGCCCGAGCAGAAGGTTGCTCTTCAGGGCTTTGCGCTCTCGCTGGAGATGGCGGCCCAACTGAAAGGCTTCAACCTGACCGAAGAGCAGTCGGCCAAGGTCCGCACGATGTGCGACCTGGCGGCCAAGGACCTCTCAGAGATCAAGGGCGAAGGCGAAGACGCCATGACGGCCCAGCGGGCCGTCCTCGACAAGCTGGCCCTGGGCATCAAGGATAACGTTCTGACGGCCGAGCAGAGGGCGCTGCTGGCCCCGCCGCCGGACGAGAAGCCCGCGGGCGACCCGAAGAAGCCGGCGGGCGTGAAGAAACCGGCCGCCCCCAAGCAGTAGCCTGCAGGCCGGGGCGCAGCCCCGGCACGGCTTCGGTCGCCGCGGCGACCCAGGATGCCGGGGCGTTGCGCCGGCCTGCCGCTGCCGCGTTTAGCGGCGACCCGCAGGGGAGCGCGTGTTTTTCAGGCAAGTTCAACAATGACACGACGTGCGGCGGCGGAACCGCCCGCGCGGGTGGCGCTGTCGCACCCTCTTCGCACCGTACGGCCCCAGGGCGAAGAGGGTAGGTGAGATGGGATGGCCGCCCGGAGGAGTGTTCCCATGAAGAACCTGATGTGGTACACGTTCGCGGTGCTCGTGGCGATGCTGGCGGCCGCGCCCGTCGCGACCGCCGAGGAGAAGACCCCGGCGGCGCAGGAGAAGGCCGCCGCCGTGGACAAGGGCGACAAGCTGCGTGGCGAATACGCCATCATGACCGCCGAGTGCCAACTCACCGAGGAGCAGCAGAACACCCTCAAGGTCAAGCTCGCCGCCCGCCGCGACGCGCAGGAGGCCTGGATGAAGACCAACGGCTCGAAGCTTGAGTCCCTCCAGGAGGCCGTCAAGAAGCCGAAGGATCCCAATGACAAGGAGGCCATCAAGCGCGCCTCCGAGGAACTGAAGGCCCTCGAGGCCGACCGGCTCAGTATCCAGGCGACCTTCGAGGCCGACCTCAAGGCCATGATGAACCCCGAGCAGCAGGCCCTGTGGGGAGCGTTCAAGCTCTATCGCCCCCTGATGGGCCGGTACAAGAAGCTCAACCTGACCGAGGAGCAGACGAAGAAGGTCAAGGACGTCTCCGCCGCCGCTGCGAAGGAGTTGGGCGAGGTCAAGGGCGACGACAAAGAAGCGCGGAAAGCCAAGGCCGACGTCGAGGCGAAGCTCCGCAAGACCGTCGAAGAGACGATCCTGACGGCCGAACAGCGCGAGGTCCTCAACAGGCCCGGCCCGCCGAAGCCGGGCACGGTCAAGAAGCCCGAGGCCGAAGAGAAGAAGTAGCCGCCGCCTCGCCCGTTTACAGGCTGTCGCACAACCCGCCATAAGGGCACGGTTGCGCGGCGGGCAGTCTTGCCTGCCGCGTTGTACACGGTTGTGCAACATCTTCTTGGCGGCGAGCCGCAGGCGACCGCGCGTTTCCGGATGAGGTATAAGCCATGAAGCCGCAAGCATATCTGGTGGCGGCAGTCGCACTGGTTGTGGCCGTATCGGCCGCCGCCGAAGCGCCCCCCGCGCCGAAAAAGCCCGAGCCGGCCCGGGCGATGAGCAACGACGCCGCCCTCATGATCGCCGAGTGCAAGCTCACCGAGGAGCAGAAGGCTCGGCTCTTCGAAGTATCCAATGCCTCCCTCAAAGCCATCACCGCGTGGCACCAAGCCAACGGGCCGAAACTCGCCGCTCTCGAAAAGGCCCTGGCGGCCGCCCGCGAAGCCGGCAACGCCGAGGAGGCCGCCAAGATCCAGGCCGAGGGGCAGGCCCTGGTGGCGCAGCGAAAAGCCCTGGTCACGAAAGGCCAGCAGGCCGTCCTGGAGGTCCTCACCCCGCCCCAGCGGCTCTCGTGGGTCGCGTTCCAGGCGTATCGGCAGATGATGCTGAAGCTCCAGGCCGCCAATCCCACGCCCCTCCAGGCCGCCAAGTGCCGGGCCATGTGCCGCGAGATCGCCCCGGAACTGGCCGGGATCAACACCGAGGAAGAGGAAGGCGCCCGCGCCCGGGCTCTCCTGCTCCAGAAGACCTTCGAGCGGGTGATCAAGGAGGTCCTCACGCCGGAGCAGCAGGCGGCCCTCCCCAAGGAGCCTCCGACAACGCCGGCCGACGCTCCGCCGCCGACCGACGAGAAGCCGGCGCCCAAGGAAGCTCCCCCGACGCCGGCGCCGAAAGGCTAGTGACGCTTCCGGAAAGGTTGAGCCGCTTTTCGATTGCCGGGTGCCACGGCCGGCTTGTCC
>JAPLML010000662.1 GCA_026387055.1 Planctomycetota bacterium
GGCCGGTGCGCCGGGTCACCGGCTCGGCGCGGGCGACGTTCCCCGAGCGGCTCATCACCAGCCAGCCGAAGGCGGGGACGACGATCGAGGTCGAGGTCCCGACGCACGTGGCGGGCGTCATGGATATCGCCTCGGGCGCGATCCGCACGATCGTCACCTCCTTTGACGTCTGGGCCGGACAGCATCCGAGTATCGAGATCTATGGCACGGAGGGCACGATGCAGGCGCCGGACCCCAACGGTTTCGGCGGGCCGGTCCGCCTCCGCCGCGCCCGCGAGAAGGAGTGGGTCGAGGCGCTGCTCGCGCCCGGCTACGCCGAGAACAGCCGCGGCATCGGCGTGGCCGACATGGCGTACGCCCTGCGATCCGGGCGTCCGCACCGCGCAAGCGGCGAGCTGGCGTACCACGTCCTTGACATCATGCACGCCTTCCACGACGCCTCGGCGAGCGGCCGCCATGTGGAACTGGGGAGCACGTGCCAGCGTCCCGCGCCGCTGCCGGCGGGCCTTGCGCCGGGGACGCTGGACGCGTAGTCTCTTGACCCGTGGCGTGTCGCCATGTGGAGTGAGGGAGGGGCGCGTGCGCCATTCCCACGGCCCGACATCGCATGAAGGCGCCGCCGGCGAGCACGGCCATCCGCACCCGGCGGCGCACGGCGCGGCGGAAGGTCACGTCCACCGCGCGGTGTCGCGGCGCCGCCTCATCTTCTCGATGATCCTGACGGGCGCGATGATGGTCGTCGAGCTCGCTGGAGGCATTTTGAGCTGCATCCTGTCGCTCTTCAGAGAAGCCGGGCACATGTTCACGCACTTCTTCGCCCTCGGCGTCAGTTACTTCGCCATCCGCATCGCCGCGATGCCGGCGAGCCCGGAGAAGAGCTTCGGCCTGTACCGCGCCGAGATTCTGGCGGCCCTCCTGAACGGCGTGTTCCTGGCGGCGGTGACCGTGTACATCGCGTACGAGTCGGTGCTGCGGCTCCTGGCGCCGGTGGCGATCGCCGGGCCGGAGATGCTGGTGGTGGCGGTGCTGGGCCTCGTGGTGAACCTCGTGTCGGCGGGGCTCCTGTGGGGAGCGGGGCGAGAGGACCTGAACGTCCGCAGCGCGTTCCTCCACATGCTCGGCGACACGCTCTCCTCGGTCGGCGTGGTGGCCGGGGCGGTCGTCATCATGGCGACGGGCTTCGTGACGATCGACCCGCTTCTGAGCGTGCTGATCGCCGCCGTCATCGGCGTGTGGTCGTATCGGCTGCTCGCCCAGTCGGTGCGGATCCTGATGGAGGTGACGCCGCCGGGCGTGAACCTGGAGGACCTCGGGCGGGCGCTCGGCGGCGCCGACCCGATCGTCCGCCGCCTCCACGACCTGCACGTCTGGGAGATCACGAGCGGGATGCTCGCGATGACCGCCATCGTGACCGTGGCGCCGGAGGTGACGGCCGCCGATTCGACGCGCCTGCTCGGGCGCCTCCGCCGCGTGGCGCACGAGCAGTTCGGCATCGGCCACGCGATCATCCAGGTGGAGGCGGCGGAGGCCGGCGACATAAGTCCGAATGATGCAGGAATGGTGACGCATCAGAAAGAGGAGTGACCGGCGCCATGGGCGAGACGGCGGGCTTCTTCGATCTTCAGGTCAACGGCTACG
>JAPLML010000176.1 GCA_026387055.1 Planctomycetota bacterium
GCCACGTCATCCACTTCGACCGCTGGTGGAACCCCGCCGTCGAGAACCAGGCCACCGACCGGGCGTTCCGCATCGGCCAGCGCCGCAATGTTCTCGTGCACAAGTTCGTTTGCCAGGGTACAGTCGAGCAGCGCATCGACGAACTGATCCGCGACAAGATGCAACTGGCCGCCGACCTCCTCGAAGGCGGCGGCGCCGCCGTGCTGACCGAACTGAGCGACCGCCAGATACTGGATCTCGTGCGGCTCGACGTTCACAGCGTTCAGGAAGAGTAGAGGAGAAGAGAGCATGGGTTGGGACTGGGGCTGGAGACCGTACGTGCCGATGGCCGCGCGCCGTGCCCAGGCGCGCAAACACCTGGAGAAACTCCGCCGCAAGGGCGTCGACGTGCAGCCGGTCGAGATCGCCGGCCGCAAGATCGCCGCCACCTTCTGGGGCGAGGCCTGGTGCAACCACCTGGAGGCCTTCAGCGACTTCGCCAACCGCCTGCCCCGAGGGCGCACGTACGTGCGCAACGGCTCCGTCTGCCACCTGGCCATCGGCAAAGGCGAGGTCCTGGCTGTGGTCAGCGGGTCGGAGCCTTACGACGTCCGCGTCTCCATCGGCACGCTGCCCAAGGCGAAGTGGAACGCCCTCAAGAGCCGTTGCGGCGGCCAGGTCGGGTCGCTCCTGGAACTCTTGCAGGGCCGGCTCTCCGGTCACGTCATGGGAATCGTCACGGATAAGCAGGGCGGCCTGTTTCCGCTGCCCAAGGAAATCCGCTTCGAGTGTTCCTGCCCCGACTGGGCCCGCATGTGCAAGCACGTGGCGGCCGTGCTGTACGGCGTGGGCGCGCGGCTGGACCAGCAGCCGGAACTGCTGTTCCGCCTGCGCGGCGTGGACCACGCCGAACTCGTGTGCGAGGAGGCCGCCCAGGAGGTGGCGGCCAGGCGATCCGCCGACGCCCGGACCCTCGATGAAGGCGACGTGGCCGATGTCTTCGGCATTGAGATCGACCCGGCGCGGAAGCCGGCGCGTCAACGCCCGGCCGCCGGGACGGACGCCGCCCGCAAAACCGTGGCCGCCCGGAAAACGGGCGGAAGAAAGGGCGCCGCCGCCAAACGTCCCGCCCGGCGAAAGGCGGGGGCCGGGAAAGTCTCCCGCAAGAAGGCGGCCGCCGGAAAACCCCGAGGACCGGCAACGCCCGCGAAGAAACCGTCGAGATCAACGAGTGGAAGATGATGCGGGACTTCGCACTGAGTGTGCAGGACGAGGCCGTCTCGGGCGCGCTGCTCGACGAAAAAGCGAGCCAGGCGTTTCGCTCGCCAACGTATGGTGGGCGCTACAGGACTCGAACCTGTGACCTCGTGGGTGTGATCCACGCGCTCTAACCAACTGAGCTAAGCGCCCGTCGGACAGGCCGCGAATGACTCCGAACTATACCCGCACGTCCGCGGTGTTTCAAGTTCAAACCGCGCGTGCCAATCACCGTCGCCCCATGTGACGAGGGCCAAACGGGTGTGCCGCGGCCGGTCTTGTCCGGCCGTGCTCCTGCATCAACCCGGGCGTTCCTCGCTGAGACGAGGGAATTCCTTGACACGCCCGCTCCGTCTCGCCAGCATACCCATCCGCCATTATCGAAGGGAATGAGGCTGCATTCACCGCGGGTTGGGGACAACCCGTGGCACATGAAAGCACCAGGGAGAAACCATGGCCAAGAAACTCAGGCACGTGAACGTGGCCGTCATCGGGCTGGGGATGGGGTGGGCCCACCTCAAGGGGTACGCGGAGCATCCCGGCTGCACGATCGCCGCCGTCTGCGACGTGGACAAAGCCCGCCTTGGGCGGGCGGCCGCGGAGTTCAAGCTCGACGAATCGCGATGCTTCACTACGACCGGCGCCCTCTTTCGCGCCGCCCGCGGCCTCAAGCTCGACGCCGCGAGCGTGGTCCTGCCCAACACCTTCCACGCCCCCGTGACCATCCAGGCCCTGCGGCGCGGCCTGCACGTCCTGTGCGAGAAGCCGATGGCGATGAACGCGGGCCAGGCCCGCCGCATGATCGCCGAGGCGACGAAGGCCCGCCGCACGCTTGGCATCAACCTATCTTTCCGCTTCACGCCGCAGAGCCGGGCCCTCAAGGATATCGTGGACGCCGGCAAGCTCGGCCGCGTCTACTACGCCCACACGCGGTGGTGGCGGCAGCGGGGGCTGCCGGGCCTCGGCGGATGGTTCGGCACCAGGCGGCTCTCGGGCGGCGGGCCGGTGATCGACCTCGGCGTCCACCGGATGGACCTGGCGATGTGGCTGATGGGCGGCCCGCGGCCGGTCGCGGTCTCGGCGGCGGTGTATGACCCCATCGGGTCGCGCCTCGCCCGCCGGCAGCGAAAGACCTTCGACGTCGAGGACCTGGGGGCGGCGTTCGTCAGGTTCGAGGGCGGCGCCACGCTCACCCTCGAAGCCTCGTGGGCGGGCTTCATGGGCAAGAACGAGGACATGGTGACCGAGGTGCTCGGCGAGCGCGGCGGCATCGTCCAGCGCAACGTCGGCGAGGGATACGACTTCGAGGCCCGCGTCTTTTCGGAGGAGGGCGGGTCGCTCGTCGAGACGCGCATCCAGCGGCGCCTTGCCCCGACGCCGTCGCCGTACGGCGAGTTCGTCGACGCCCTGCTCCAGGGCCGCCCGTCCCTCGCCACCGGAGAAGACGGCCTCAAGGTCCAGCAGGTGCTCGACGCCATCTACCTCTCGGCCAGGGTCGGCAAGGAAGTGCGAATCAAGTGAGGGCCTTTCGAGTGAGGGCCTTTCGAGTGCGGGCCTTTCGAGTGCGGGCCTTTCGAGTGCGGGCCTTTCGAGCCCGCCGCGGAAGCGGCGGGAGACGTTTAATTGCGGATTGCGAATTGCGGATTGCGAATTGCGAATTGCGAATTGCGAATTGCGGATTGCGGATTGCGGATTGCGGATTGCGGATTGCAGATTGCGAATTGCGAATTGCGAATTGCGAATTGCAGATTGAACTTTGACCTCTGACCGGGCACGACTCTACCTGCAAGGAGAGCTACAAATGACGTTACCCGACGGCCTCAGCTTCGGCCTGGGCGGCCTGCCCATCATCACCGACGCGGAGTCGCGCAGCATCTCGGCCGAGAACCCCGACGGGGCGAAAGGCGGCGGGGCGAAGGCGGAGGGCGCCGCCAACCCCTGC
>JAPLML010000492.1 GCA_026387055.1 Planctomycetota bacterium
GCGGGCGGTGTCGGCGGTCGGCTCGCGCCAGGCCGACTGCGTCCGCGCTGAGAACCGCGCCAGGAACAGTTCCGACAACCTCAAGAAGCTCCTGCACGCGCCCGACCTGCCGATGGACGGCGACGCCAACCTCCTCCCCGCCGACGAGCCGCGGTTCTTCATTTTCGAGGTCGACCGCACGGCCGCCATGTCGCGGTCGCTGGCGCGGCGCCCGGAGATCGAGCGGGCCCGCAGCGCCATCGCCATCAACCAGGTCCGCATCGACGTGGCCGACCGCGAGCGCCTGCCCAGGCTCGATGCCGCCTTCCGCTATACCATGAACTCGCTGATGTCGGAATGGCACGAGGCGATGCGCCAGCAGGATCCCAACGAGCGGATCAGTTGGTCGGGAGGCATCGAGCTGGAAGTGCCCCTCGGCAACCGGGCAACAATCGCCGATTACCGGCGGCGGCTCATCGAGTACGAGCAGTCGCTGCGCGAGGCCAACATGCTCGTCGACCAGGTCCTCGGCGAAGTCAGCGCCGCCGTCCGCGCCGTCCTTCAGGGCCGCGACGAGATCGAGTACACCCTCACCGCCAAGACGTCCGCCGAACGGCTCGTCCGCGCCGAGATCGCCCGCTTCGAGCTCGGCGGGGTCTCGAACGACGAGCTCCTGCGGTCGCAGGACACGCAGGCCGCCGCCGAGCGGGACTACCTCCTCGCCCTGCTGAACTTCAACCTCTCGCTCACCGAGCTGGCCCGGGCGCAGGGGACGCTGCTGGAGGATCGCGGCATCCAGGTCGTCTGGCCCGAGAAGAAGGCGGGGCGCCTGCTGCCGATGGGCGTGCGGCTCGAGGAAAAACCGGCGGCAACGCCTACTGCGCCCGCCGAGAAACCGGCGACGCCGCCGCCCGCGGCGCCTGCCGCAAAGCCCGCGGCCCCCGCTAGTGGGGCGTCAAAGGTCAATTGAGGGATCGCTAGAAAAGTCCCGCCACCGCCGCCTCAATCACCCGGATCGCCGGCGATGGATACACCCCCAACGCCACGAGCAGCATCATCAGCGCCGCCAGCGCCGCCGCCTCCAACCAGCCGGGCCGCGACGCCGTAAGCCGGCCTGCCGCCCCTTCCTCGTCCGCCGCGTGCGCGTAGAGCGTCCGGATGACCCGCAGGTAGTAGAAGAGGCCGATCGCGCTCGTGACCACGAGCACCCCCCCCAGGAGCCAGAGCCCCTCGCCCACGCCCGCCCGCAAGATGTAGGACTTGCCGATGAACCCCGCCGTGAGCGGGAGGCCCGCCAGCGACAGCATCATGACCGTCAGGACCGCCGCCGCGCCAGGTCTCCGCCACGCCAGGCCCCGGTAGTCCTCCAGCACCGCTGCCTCCTTCCCGCCGCCTGAGAGCGCCCCCACCACGCCGAACGCCCCCAGCATCGTCACGAAGTACGCCGCCAGGTAGTACGTGACGGCGGCCGCCGCCCCGGGCCCGCTCGCCACCAGCGCCACCAGCAGGTACCCCATGTGCGAGATGGAGGAATACGCGAGGAGGCGCTTCAGGTTCGCCTGCCGCAGGGCCAGGAGGTTCCCGACGAACATCGACGCGACGGCGATCGCCGAGAAGAGGACCGCCAGCGCCGCGTACTTATGCACATCAACGATTGTGAAGTACCGCAGGAGCAGGGCGAACACCGCGCCCTTGCTCGCCGTGGCGACGAACGCGGCGGCCGGCGCGGGCGCGCCTTCGTACACGTCGGGCGTCCAGAGATGGAACGGCACCAGGGCCAGCTTGAACCCGATGCCCACGAGGATCATCCCGAACCCCGCCAGGGCCGCCGCCCCCGCCGTCCCGCCGGCGGCGCCGGCGCCCGCGGCGAGACGCGCCAGCTGCATCGTCCCGAGCTCCCCGTACACCAGGGCCATGCCGAACAGCAGGAACGCCGACGACACGCCCGCCAGCACCAGGTACTTCAGGCCCGCCTCGACGTGGGCGGGCGCGGCCCGCGGGTAGGCGATCAGCGCGTAGAGCGAGACGCTCAGCAGCTCCAGCCCGAGGAAGAACGACACGAAGTGGTCGCTCGCCGCCAGCACCGCCGCCCCGAGCGCCGCCAGGAGCAGCAGCACGTAGAACTCCTCGCGCCGGCCCTGCCGGCGCTCCAGGTAGCCGTACGACAGCATGGCCACGACCAGCGCCGCCGCGAGGATGAGCCCCGCGTACAGAAGCGCGTACGGATCGACCACCAGGAGCGTCGTGACGTGCCGCGGCGTCAGGCGCCACGCCGGCCCGATCGCCGCCAGCGCCGCCGCCAGCCCCGCGAGGGTCAGGATCGCCGTGAGCCGGTGCGACCTCCGCCACGCGATCGCCAGCATCACCACGACCGCTGTGGCGGCGGTTGCCAGCAGGGGCGCGAGGGCCGTTAGGTCGCCGGGGGTCATGGGGCACCTCCGGACGCAAAATGCGGAATGGTCAGCAAACGCCGGGTGGCCCGGCCACGCGCCGCTGCGTGGCCATGATCCTCAGTATCCCGCACCTCCTCCGCACCGGGTGGCATTCCCACGCCGTGTTTAGCCGTCGCCGGTACGGCGACGGTTGTGGCGCTTCCGGCACCCACGGCCCCGCCCGCGGCCGTACCGGCCGCGGCTAAACCCCCGCGGATGCAGACCGGCGCGCCATGTTTGGCCGTCGCCGGCGCCATCTTGAAGAGCCCGTCGATCGCCCCGCCCGCCGTGCTGAGCACCGGCTGCGGAAAGAGGCCGAGCCACACGATCGCCGCGATGAGCACCACGAAGACCGCCATCTCGCGGACCGAGAGGTCCTGCATCCGCCACGCCTCGCGCGCCTCGCCGTGGAACGTGCGATAGATGAGCCAGAGCGAGTAGACCGTGGCCAGCACGAGTCCGCCCGCCGCCACGGCCGCCATCGGCACGCTCACCTCGCACGCCCCCAGCAGC
>JAPLML010000627.1 GCA_026387055.1 Planctomycetota bacterium
CCGCCCGCTTGTCGCCGAGCTTGCCGAGGGCCTCGGCGGCGGCGCGGCGCACCTCGCGCCGGTCGTCTTTCAGCAGTGCGAGGAGCGGCTCGACGGCCCGCTTGTCGCCCGCCCGGCCCAGGCCCGCGGCCGCAAGCTGCCGGACCTCCGGCTCGGCGTCCTTGAGTGCCTCGATGAAAGGCTCCACGATCCGCGGGTCATCCGAGAAGGCGAGGACCCTGGCGGCCAGGATACGGACGCGAACGTTGGGCGACTTCAGGTCCTTGAGTTCCTCGTCCACGTCGACCGGGGCGACGGTGGCGGCGGGCTTCGCCCCGGCATCGAGCGGGTCCGCGCCCACGACAAGGGCAACGCCCGGCCCTTCGCCCTCCAGCACCGTGTAGGTCCCGTCCTTATTGGCTTGGACCTGGATGTTATGGAAGAATAGAGGTACTTGGCCGGGGTCCGCGGCGATGCCGAATTGGACGGCCGCCGCCGGCCCGGCTTCGGGCTTGACCTTCCGGATGACGATGCCGGCCGGCGCGCCGGCGACCGCGCCGCCCGGCGCCCCTTGAACCTTGAGGTCGCGGATGACCGGGGGGTTCTTGCCGTCGTCGATGATGACCTTGCCCGCGCCGCCGGGGCCAAGCTCGATGCGGATGCTGAACTGCGCCGTGGCCGGGGTCGGGGGCGCGTTCGGCGCCGCCTGGGCCTTCGGCGCGGCCGGCTTCCTGGCCTCGGCGGGGGCGCCTTCGTCGGCGCCGCCGACGTCGCGTGCCGAAGACAGTGCGAACACGGCAACGCACGCCGCTGCGATCAACAGGCGTGCCCACGTCAGACCGAGTCTGCGGTCTGGTTTCATGGCCTACCCTCCTCGCGACCCCAATCGCTTGCTCTCGCATATCTTACATCGGCATTCGGCCTGCCCCAAGAGTAGACGTACGCTGCGGCACGGCCGTGGGGGTGTGCCGAGATTTTGTGGCAAGCCCTGTTCGTCGGGGGTGGCACGGTCACGCGCCGTTGCGTGACCGTGCTTGCTCCCCCACATGACCATGCACGGCCACGCAACGGCGCGTGGCCGTGCCACCCTCGCCACAAACATGAGGTGCGCCCGGCCGCGGGGGCTTGTAGGCCGGGGGTGCCACGAACCTGCCCGGAATCCATTTGCATAGTGGCAGACAGGGGGTATTCTGCAGAATGGCGGGACGGCGGCCATGTTACCGGCCGACGGCGGAGTGCCCCAGCAAGAGGAGCGCGCTCATGAACCCTTCCGCGGAACGCCGGAAGCACCGCCGCTTCGACATTCCATGCCGGCTGAGAGTGCAACTGCCCAGCGGCGAGCACATCCGCAGCCGGACCGTCAACGTCAGCGACGGCGGCGCGTATTTTGTTACCGAGGATGTGATTGAGGCCGGCCGGGAGGTCACCGTCCGGCTGGCCGTCCCGCGCGACACGGCCAACACGTTCTTCCTGGAGCAGTTCGCCGCCCGCGCCCAGGTCCTGCGGTGCGCCTCGCTCGGCGGCGACCAGCGCGGGGCGGGCGTGGCCCTGAAGTTCGAGAAGGAACTGGCCCTGGACCTGGTGTAGCCTCGCCTCGCCGTCGCCGCATCGTTTAGCCGTCGCCGGCACGGCGACGAAGAACGATCGCGGCCGTACCGGCCGCGGCTAAACATATCGAAATACAACTTTACCGCCTCAGGCGCAGCCGGGGGCGGCTGCGCCACGGGCCGCGGCTAAACATATTGAAATACGATTTTCCCGCCGACGAGCGTCATCATCACCCTTCCGCGAACCTGCCAGCCTGCGAAGGGGCAATTCCGCGCCGCCGAACGGAACTGCTCCGGCTCGATCGTCCAGGGCGCCTCGGGGTCGATGACCGTGACGTCGGCGGGGGCGCCGATGCCGAGCGTCCCTCCCTCGATGCCCAGGACCCGTGCCGCGCCCAGCGTCAGGCGGGCCGCGAGTTGGGGCCACGTAAGCAGGCCCGGCTCGACAAGCGCCCGCACGTAGACGGGCAGGGCCGACTCCAGGCCGATCATCCCGGGCGGGGCCTCCGCGAGGCGCTTCGCCTTCGCGCTCGCCGCGTGGGGCGCATGGTCGGTGGCCAGGCAGTCGATCGTCCCGTCGCGCACGCCCGCCAGCACCGCGTCCACGTCGTGGCCGCTTCGGAGGGGCGGGCTGACCTTGAAGACCGTGTTGCGGCCGGCCAGGGCCTCGTCGGTGAGCGCGAGGTGGTGCGGCGCGGCCTCGGCGGTGACGGGGGCGCCGGCGGCCTTCGCGCGGCGGACGACCTCAACGGCCCCCTCGGTCGACACGTGGCAGATGTGGACGTGGCATCCGGTCCGGGCGGCAAGGTTGCACGCCCGCTCGACGGCCACCTCTTCGGCCTCGGGCGGGATGCCGGGCAGTCCCAGGGCCGTCGCCAGCGGCCCGTCGTTGATAACGCCGCCTGCGGCCAACTCCGCGTCCTCGCAGTGGCAAAAGGCCGGTGCGCCCAGCCGCGCGGCCTCGCGCAGGACATCCTCGAAGACTTTCGGGTCGGCCACGTCGGACCCGTCGTCGCTGAAGGCCACGGCGCCCGCGGCCTGCATGGCCGCC
>JAPLML010000529.1 GCA_026387055.1 Planctomycetota bacterium
AACGGCCTACATTCAACCTAAATGTGGCGCGACTGCGCCCTTCGCCGCCCTAGTCCCGGTTCCCAGTTGCCCATTCCCGGTTCCCGCCGTTATCTGTTGCCTTCCCGGTCCCTGGCCCCCGGTCCCCGTTCCCGCCGTAACGATGATGGCCGTTGGCGCCATGGGCCTGTGAAATGTTTCACGGCGTGAACGTAAGTCGCATTTCTGCAAAGTGACTTACGTCAACGGGCACCTTTCAAAATCGCGCGTGTTTCGATCAAAAACAGCAAAAGGGGGGGGGTCTGCGCGCGCAAAAACGAAAAAAGCATCAAATTTCGTCTACCCCATCTTAACATTTTGGGGGTCGACCTGCCCTGGCGCTAGCGCCAAGGCCATTTTGTGGGTAACTTAGGGCCTAAAAGGGGGGTTTTCAGCCCTCCAAAGTTGTAAGTGTGTTTTGCGCAGCGCGACTTACGTTCGGGTTACATCGATTGCAGATTGCAGATTGGAGATTGCAGATTGGAGATTGCAGATTGGTCGCCGCGGCGACGAGATTGCAGATTGAACGGTAGAGGCCAAGTGCGAAATGAACAGCCGAAAGGGCTTTCCTGCGTCAGCGCGGCACGCCTTCGAGAACGAAACGGGCGGGCCCGCCGGGTGATGCGGCTTGGTTGGCCCTGGCGTCGCTTTCCTGTCACCCCCCTACCCGCCCAGCATCTGACGCAAGACCTGCGGCACCTGGAAGATGCAGAAGTACCCGAAGACGAGGAATCCCGCCGCCAAGCCGACCGCATGGTACCATCGCGGCCGCAAGAGCGCCCACGCCTCCGGCGAAAGCAGCTTCCGCTGGGCGAAGAAAAGGCCGTACCCGACGGCCAGGGCCTGGAGCGGCACCAGCACAAGCCCATCGCACACCGCCCCCAGCTTCACGAGGAAGACGGGGTTCGTACCGAAGAGCACGTTGATCGCGAGGTTCGTGACAAGGAAGAGGCTCAGGAAGAGCCGGAATTGCTTCATGGGCGGGACCTTCGCGAACCGGCGGCTGAAGAGCCGCACGCAGTCCGCCAGCAGTCGCGGCCACCCGGCCAACTGGCCCAGTTGCGTACTTATCATGGCGGCCGCGCCCGCCGCCAGAAACAGGATGCCCCCCACGCTGCTCCAGCGGTCCGAGAAGAGCCGCGAGAGCTCCAGGGCCACCTGCTCGCCCTTCGGCACCAGGTGCTGGGGTCCCAGGACGCCCGCCCCCGCCAGAAGGAACGCGACCGTCACGACCACGCCGATGCCCAGCGCGCAGGAGGCGTCCCACGAGACCGCCCGGATCCACGACCCGATGCTCCGGGCCTCCTCGGCCGACAGATGCTGCAACCGCTCCTCATCCGCCCGCATCCCCCACGTCCGATCCTGGGTCATGCCATAGCCGGCGCCCATGACCCAGTAGCTGTACCAGACCTGGCTGGCGAACCCGCCCGCCGACCAGCCGATGAGGGGCAGGATCTCGCCCCAGGCGGAGCCGATCGCACTGTCCGCCTCGCGGGCCCACGCGGGGACCTCAGGCACCCCGAAGCCAAAGAGGCCGATCAGCGCCTCGCGGACGCCCGGCAACGTGTGCAGGGCCACATACATGACACCCACGATGATGATGGCGACAAACAGGCCCATCAGGCGCTTGAGGGCGTCGAACCGCCCGGTCCACGCGATCCACAAGCAGAAGGCGGTCACGATCGCCCCCCAGATCAGCCGCGTGTGGGCGCCGAGTGGAAACAGGCTGCCCAAGAACGTGGCCGCCGCCACCGCCAGGGCGCCCACCGCGCAGATGCCCGCGGCGATCTGCCCCACGAACACCACCCACACCAGCCAGTTCTTCGGCCCCGGCACGCGGCTGAAACAGTCGATCATGCCCTCGCCCGTCACCACGGTGTACCGCGCGCCGCACAGGCCGATCCAGTACTTCAGGAAGATGCCCCAGACGATCGCCCACATGATGGCGGACCCGAGAATCGCGCCCGTGCGCGTGGCGACGATGACTTCGCCCGATCCAATGAACTCGCCGCACCAGATGAGCGAGGGTCCCAGGACCATCAGGAACCCCCAGAACCCCGCCGGCACCGCCTTGGTGGCCATGAGACTCTCCCGTCGACCCTCTTTCATGTGCCACGGGTTGCTTGCCAACCCGTGGTCCTTATAGCCTTATTTCCATATTGCTTAATAACGCCACTTAACCTCGTGCGCGGTGGGTCTCCTGACCCACCGGGCGGCGAGATAACGCGGGTGCGCGGCGGGTCGGGAGACCCGCCGCGCGAAGTGGCGTTGTAGTACTAACGGGTGTGGCACAGCCGGTCTGGCCCGGCCGTGCTTCCCCAACGGCACGCCAGCCTAACACCCCCCTTGCGGCCCCCTAGTAAAGCCAATTCCCGACGAAGTTCCAGCAAAACCGGGACAAGGACTCGCCAGTTCCATCCACACCATGGTCCTTTCACGGGGGCACATGCAAACCGCACCCAGTGTTTTCCGTCTGTGGGCCAGTGGCTGACTGCCAACTTCGATTATCCGTATTCCATTGGCAATCCGTCCGTGGTAATATCACGTCATAGGGGAGAGAACCATGATCACCACGGGTTGGCAGGTCGAAGAACCGCCGTGGCAGACAACCCGTGGCACATTTGAAGAAACGACGCTGAACACATGCCTCTCCTCGTGGGAGAGGGTTGACGGCACTGCAACGCCGAACGCATAGGCTTCGCGACTGTGGCACGCCTGCCCTCAGGCGTGCACAACCGGCCGGGACCTACACAGCCGAGGGCGGCTGTGCTACAAAGTCGCTCGCACGAAAGAGAGGACGCCATGAGCCGCACGATTCTCACCGGCTTGGGTCTCTTGGTACTGATCGCCGGCGTTGTCGGGGCGCAGCCGGGACCTCAGGCGCCGCCGGCGGGGCAACCGCAGCCTCCGCCGGGGCAACCGCAGCCTCCGCCGCAACGGCCGCCCGATCCGCTCCAGGAGAATATCTTCCCGCCGGAACTGGTGATGCGCAATGCGCAGGAGATCGGGCTGACCGACGAACAGAGGGAGTCCATCGCGTCGGAGTGTCAGAAGGTGCAAGGCCGCTTTCCCGAGCTTCAGCAGCAGCTCCAGAAGGAAGTGCAGGCGATGGCCGCCCTCATGAAAGAAGAACGCCCCGACGCCGAGAAGGCCCTTGCCCTGTTGGACAAGGTCCTCGCCGCCGAGCGCGAGTTGAGGCGGACCCACCTGACCTTGATGCTCACCATCAAGAGCAAGCTGACCGCCGCCCAGCAGACCCAACTCCAGGAACTCAAACAGAAGCAGCCCCCCGAAGGGCCTCGCCCCGGGGGTCCGATGCCGCCCGCCTCGTTCCAGGCCAAGATACAGAAGGTCCAGGCCCTCGTGAGGCAGTGGGAGACCGAGGGCCGCGAGCTCCCGGGAATGGGCCAGATGAGGCGGGAGTTGGACCAGTTCATGCGGGAACAGAAGTTCGCCGAGGCCGAGGCCGTGCTCGATAAGGCCCTCAACCTTCTGGGCGACGACGGCAAATAGGGCCGCCACTCGACGTCGCGCGGCGGGTCGCCGCCGATACGTCGCCTACGCCCGCCAGGGGCGGGACCGCTGGCGGGCGCGGCTGATGGCGGCGCGGGCCAACGCGCAGTTCTCCTCGACCTGGAAATCGAACATGCCGACCGCCACGAGGTCCGCCCCGTTGTCGAAGGCGTAGGCAAACCCTTCGCGCGGGGGGATGGCCCCGGCGGCCAGAACCTTGAACGCAATCCAGGGCTTCGCGACCGTCTTCATGAATGCAATCGTCTCCTCCGGGTTGATGCACCACATATTGTCATACCAGCCCTTGCCGCCGTCAAGCCAGATGAACTCCTTGCGAAGCTCCTTGGGCGTGGCCGACGGGTAGTCGTCGCGGTGGAGCGTCTTGACGTAGAAATCGGCGGGCACTTTGTGCTTCTCGCAGCCGATCGCCACCTGGAGCGAATGGCCGCCGACACCCACCGGCAGGTCATACGCCTTGGCCAGATCGACCGCCCGCGCGAGCCTGTCCAGCGCCCCGGCCTTCGCCAGACTGTCGGCCGACAAGCCCCAGACGTAGAGCGCCACGGCCCCCGAGTCGACCTGCTTGCGAATGTGAT
>JAPLML010000025.1 GCA_026387055.1 Planctomycetota bacterium
AAGGCGACGGCCCGCGCCGTCAGCGGATCGTGCACGCCCTGGGACACGTCTTTGCGCGACTCGTATCCCGCCAGGGTGACAGGCTTCGTCGGCGTGATGTCGATCCGGGCGATCCCGGCCCGCAGGACGTCCGGCGGTTCGGCCGCCAGCGCAGCGCCGCAGACGAGGAGGCACGCGCCGATGATCGCCGCCAGCCGCTTCATCATCTCCGAGGCCGGCCACGGGGCGGGCTTGGCCGGCGCCAGGGCCTTCCCGGCCGTCCCGGGCCGCGAGAGGTCCGCCCGCTGCACCGCCAGCGCGGCGCCGCCGACCAGGAGACACGCGCCTACAACCGCCGCCAGCCGTTTGGCATTGGATCGCCGCATTATGTTGCCTCCTGCACAACCTTTCTGGAAACGGCCCATGCGAGATCATGATACCCTTCTGCGGCGCCACGGCAAGCGTCTCGCAGGCTTGGGGCGGAAAGATAGCTTGTCAGGGCCCGCGTTCGAGGTAGACTCAGGGTAAGGGCTTCCACGGGGGGCGATTAACGCGACAGCGCTACATTCACCTTCGTGCGCGGCGGCTCTCCTGAGCCGCCGCGCGGACTGCCGCTGACTGGTGTCGGAACACGGCACTTAGGCGCGGCGGGTCAGGAGACCCGCCGCGCAGACCCGTGTCTAGCGCTGTCGTATTAACAGGTGTCCCCTTCGCGCCAGAGGGGCTACTTGTGCCTATATGTTTTCGCTGGACCGGTTCCGCGAGCCGGAGTCTGTCGGGATGCGTAACACGATACTCTCGCTCTTCATCGTTTCCATGGCCGGCGGCGCCGCCGTGGCCCAGGCGCCCGATGCGGTCTTCGACCTGAACAAGCCCTACGACCTGGAGATCGTCACCTGGACGGCCGACAAGGAGACCGAGGGCCTGACCTGGGAATGGCTGGTCACGGAGTACCAGCGGTTACGCCCGAACGTCCGCATCAAGAAGGAGATCCAGTCGAACCAGACGTACCCGAGCTGGGCGATGACCCAGTTCACCTCGGGGACGGCGCCGGACATCATGCAGTCGTTCCCCTGGAAGGCCCACCAGTGGGGCGCCGAGCTCGGGTACCTCGTGCCGCTGCGGAAGTTCCTGAACCGCCCCAACCCGCACGACCCCCGCGACGCGAAGCGCTATCCCACCTGGATGTCCTGCCTGTACGAGGAGCTGCTGGAGCACAACGCCGACCCCTACTACGGCGAGATCTGGACGATCCCGATCAGCCTGAACACCCAGCGCTTCTACTATAACAAAGATATCTTCAAGCGGTATGACCTGAAGGTGCCGCGGACGTTCACCGAGATGGGCGAGGTGTGCCGGCAGGTGCGCGAGCGTTCGGCGGGGACGGTCGTGCCGATCGCCATGCCGTCCGACGGGGCCTGGCTCGACTACCTGGGCGCGGGCGTCAACAGCGACTCCATCGACCGGTTCGACCTGATCCGGAAGGACGCCAACGTCACCGAGGCCGAGGAACTGGCGGCGGCCCTGAGGGGCATGTGGAACTGCCGCACCGACGAGCTGTACTCGTTCCACAAGCTCCTGAAGAAGATGAACGACGAGGGCTGGTTCCAGCAAGGATGGACGGGCTTCGATCTGAACCAGTGCGACAACCTGTTCGCCAACGGCCGCGCGGCCATGATCCGCGAAGGCTACTGGATGAAGGAGGGCTTCGACAAGCGCATCGCCGGGGCGTTCGAGTTCGGCGTCATGCGCGAACCGTACATCGACAAGGAGTTCGCGGGCCGCGACCTCGGCCGCATGCTCGAGATGATGGGCAGCTACGGCAGCGAGGTGGCGGTGACGCGGAGCTGCGCGGACCGCGGGCGGCTGGCCGCCGCCATCGACTTCCTCCAATGGATCACCAGCCCGGAGGTGGCGATCAAGCTGTCGGGCCGCCGCGGGGCCATGCCCTCGACGCGCGACCTCGACGCATCGCTGCCCGCCGAGACGCGCGTCTTCAAGCCGGAGGTCGGCGGCCGGCCGGGCGGGCCGCTCTTCTACGGATTCAACCCCGGGTTCCAGATGCGCGAGGCCGTGGCGCAGGTGGCGCCGCTGTACGTCTCGGGCCAGATGGAACTCTCGGAGCTAGAGGACTTCCTGTCGAAGTACGAGAAGCGGTTCGTGGACCTGGCCCTGCGCGACACGCAGGAAAGCACGCAGATGGGCATCGTCAAGGGGGCCCGCCTGTACGCCCGCTTTGTGTACGACCAGGAGCAGTGGCGGCGACGGGCCGACCGGGCCCGGTCCGAGGGCTCGCCGCAGGCGCTCGCCCTGGAGGCCCGGAGAGCCGAGGTCCTGAGCAGTTGCGCCGTGACCATGGACAACCTGTCGGACATGGAGGAGGTCGTCAAGGCGGTGGCCGCGGCGGCCTACCCGGGCGCCGGCGGCGCAGGCTACTGGCATCGCCCGATCATCGACAAGCCGACCGGGGAAGTGCTGGGCCACCTGGCGTATGCGGCCGTGGGAGTGGCGCTGGCCGGCCTGGGCATCTTCCTCGCGCGGAAGAATCGCATCGCGCGGATGCTGGGATTCCCGGAGAAAAGTATCTACGCCTTTCTCCTGCCGAGCCTGCTGTTCGTCCTGGTCTTCAGCTATTACCCGGCCTTCTCGGGCGTCTACCACGCCTTCACCCAGTGGAACGGCGCCGGCATCGACGAATTCATCGGGCTGGGCAACTTCAGGGAGCTGTGCCGCGACCAAATCCTCGGCGTCTCGGTCCTGAACCTCGCGTGGATGCTGATCGTGTTTTTCATCAAGTTGGCGCCGCCGCTCGTCTGCGCTGTGATCCTCTATCACGTGGCCAGCGCGCGGCTGCGCTACTGGTTCCGCGTGATGTTCGTGCTGCCGATGATCGTGCCCGGGATCGTCTACTGGCTCGTGTGGAAGCTGCTGTACCAGCCGGCGCCGTCGGGCATCTTCGACCGCCTGCTGATCCCGCTGGAGAACTTTTTGCACTATCACGGCGTCGAGGTGCAACTGGCCTACAACTGGCTGGCCGATCCGCGGACGGCCCTGGGGGCGATCATCTTCCTGGGCTTTCCGTGGGTGAGCACGCTGGGCGTGCTGATCTACCTGGCGGGCCTGGAGAACATCGACCCGGGGCTGTTCGAGGCCGCGGGCATCGACGGCGCGGGGGCGCTCAAGAAGTTCTGGTACATCGAGTTGCCCCTCCTGGCGCGGCAGATCAAGCTCAACCTGGTGCTGGGCCTCATCGGCGTGATCCAGGGCTACGGCACGATCCTCTTGCTGACGAAGGGCGGGCCGGCCTACGCGACGACGGTGCCCGGCTACCAGATGTACTCCGAGGCGTTCGATGCGGGGCGGATGGGCTACGC
>JAPLML010000445.1 GCA_026387055.1 Planctomycetota bacterium
GAACCCCGACTTGGCCGCCAACGTGAAGTGGCTCTGGCAGGCCACGGGATCGGACAACAGGAACCTGCGCGAGGATTTCCACGCGATCTACGACCGGCCGTGGATCGCGGCCAAGGAACCCGTGCTCGGCTCGCAGATCTACCCTGGCCTCGGCATCGTCTTTCGCGCACACCAAGGAGCGGATGAGAGTTGGATGTTCCTCCGCGGCGGCTACCACTGGTCGCACGCATACCCGGACGAGGGCAACTTCAACTTCGTCTCGCGCGGTTCGGTGCTTGTCCCGTGGCAGCCCTACCAGTACTACTGGGCCGAGGACAAGAGCTTCAGCCTCTACAACACGGTCCGGCTGGGCGATCCGCGGAATGAGCAACCGTTCGCCTGGCCCGATCAGACGGTGATCGAGCACGCCTTCACGGCGGCAACCGACTACGCCCGCGTCTCAATCGCCTTCCCGTCCTGGTACATCAAGCCGGCGTTCGCGCCCGGTTTCGGCGATCCGCTGCCGCTTGCCGCCGGGATCGAGCAGAAGGAAGGCGCCGTGCGGCACGATCGCCAGGTCGTCTTCGTCAAGGGACGCACGCCGAAGAGTCCGACATACGCCGTGTTCCGCGACACCTTCACGGGGCCGGGCCGGTTCGCCTCCTGGCTCAACCTTAACCTTCTTGGCCGCAAGACCGACGTCCAGGCCAAGGGCAGGAACGTGGCCGTGGCAACCGAGTTCCCCATGCAGCTCGACCTGCGCTTCGTCCAGGACGCCGCGCCGGCGGTTGAGATGAAGGAGGACGACATCTTCCTCGCCCTTGCGGCGCCGCCGTACGGAGCGGACGTTCTCAAGCGTCTCATGGCAGGGCAGAAGCCGAGTCCGAACTGGGTTCGTAAGGACGGGAAGCCCGCGGACTTCGACAAGAGCATGCCCGATGTCGAGCGGCACGTCCTCGTGCGGCTCGCGGGAAAGCCCGGCGCGGAGTTCCACTGGGTCCTCTTCCCGCGTGCCAAGGACGAGCCCGCCCCACAGGTCGAGCGGCTGGCGCCCGGCGTCATCAAGGTGACGCATGCCGAGGGGACCGACTGGATCTTCAGCGCACCGGACCGGATCGAATGGAGCGGCAGCGACGTGGCGTTCAAGGGAACCGCCGGCGCGGTGCGCCTCGCCAGGGATGGCAGCGTGAGCCTGCAACTCCTGGCCGGCGCAGGCGAGGTATCGTATCGAGGCGCCGGAATCCGCGGCGTAGCGCCGCTTGAAAGGACAGTTGCCGCCGGCGCGCTTAAGGCCGGCCTTGACGAGCCCAAGCCTGCGGCGAAATTCGCCATCGGCGATGACGTGCTGAAGACCGGCCAGGGCGGGGCTGAGCACATTGCCAGCGATGCCTACAACCGTTACGCCAAGGACAAGGTCACCATCACCGGCGGGCGGGGCGCGGTGAGGATCCTCGGCGGCGGCAAGGTCCGCTTCAGCACGCCGGATACGACGCTGGTGGAGATGACCTGTGGCACGATCGGCATCCGCGGCACGGGACCGTTCGATCTCACCTACGCGCCCGACGGGTGGAACGGCACGGTGGACGGGGCGCGGCGGACGCTCGTGATGAGCGCGCCCGAGAAGCTGATCCGGCCGATGCTGCTTCTCGATGGCCAGCTCTGGGCCTCGGGGATTCCGGACGAGCCGAGCCCGTGGCGCGGGCGAGACGAACCCCAGTTCGGTTTTGCGGGAGGCGTCGAGAGCGGCAAGCAGGACCTCAAGGTCGTCGAGTGGCAGTGGCCGGCGCTGCCGCCGGCGCCCGCCCGAGCGGCCCTGCCCTGATCCATAGGAGCGTCAGAGCACCGTTTGTCGCGAGGCGTGACATCCCCGGCCGAGACGGACGGGTCGGCGGCCAAGGCAGGGGCGGTGACAAACGTAAGGAGGAACGAGGCAGAGAGACCCAGTGCCACTCGCATGACCGCCCTTTCCGATGCGGCGAGTCCGCTCCGCAATGGCACGCGCTGCCGCAATCGCCGTGCCGCCGCGCCGAACGAAGATACATCCTCGCGGGCGGAATACAACCATCCTCCTTGCGGTACCCCAAGGTCTACCTTCCGCGGCCTGACCTGACGCGGGGGCTCCATGACCTTGCATCGCGGCGCGGTTTGGTTTATACGTAAGCCGCAAAGAGTCCTGGGCCTTGATGGTCCGGGCGATCCTCTGGCTTCGGCCGGTGCGGCTGCGCGCGAGCGGAGACCGGAATCGCGACTGTCCGGCCGTGGGGGCCAGGTGAGGGAGGAGGCGAGGCGCATGACGACGCGGGCGGGCGTGATCCTCGGGCTGGCGGTTGCCGCGCTGGCCGCCGGATGCAGTGGCGGGCCGCCAGCCGGCCAGGCGGGCGGCCAGGGCATCCGCATCGGGTTCCTCGTCAAGATGCCCGAGGAACCGTGGTTCCAGAACGAGTGGCGGTTCGCCCAGCAGGCCGCGGACCGGTACGGCTTCCAGCTCATCAAACTCGGTACGCCCGACGCCGAGAAGGTCCTGGCGGCCATCGACAACCTGGCCGCCCAGGGGGCCCAGGGCTTCATCATCTGCACGCCCGACGTGCAACTCGGGCCGGCCATCGTGGCCAAGGCCGCCCAGCACCGCATGAAGGTCTTCAGCGTCGACGACCAGTTCGTCGGGTCCGACGGCAAGTTCATGGACGTGCACCACATGGGCATCTCGGCCCGCGCCATCGGCCGCATGGTGGGCCAGGCCCTGTGGGACGAGATGGAGAAGCGCGGCTGGAAGGCGGGCGAGACTGGCGCCATCGCTGTCACCTTCGACGAACTCGACACCGCCCGCGAGCGCACCGACGGCGCCATCGAGGCCCTGACGGCCGCCGGCTTCCCCAAGGAGCGGATCTTCCAGACCCCCCAGAAGACCACCGATGTGCCGGGGGCGTTCGACGCCGCCAACGTCTGCCTGACGCAGCACGGCGACGTGAAGCACTGGCTCGCCTTCGGCCTCAACGACGAGGCCGTCCTGGGCGCGGTCCGGGCGACCGAGGGGCGCGGCTTCGGGGCCGACGACGTCATCGGCGTCGGCATCGGCGGCGACACCGGCCTCGTGGACTTCCGCAAGGAGAAGCCCACGGGGTTCTTCGCGTCGGTCCTCATCAGCCCCCAGAGGCACGGTTTCGAGACCGCCGAGTTTATGTACAAGTGGATCAAGGACGGCGTCGAGCCGCCCAAACTGACGCTGACCAGCGGCACCCTGATCACCCGCCAGACGTACGAGAAGATCATGGGCGAGCAGGGGCGGCTGGACTGAGGGGCCGGAGGCCCATGGCCGATCCCGGCGCGTGCTATCTGGAGTTTCGGGGCGTCAGCAAGTCCTTTCCGGGCGTGCGGGCGCTCGAGGACGTGACGTTCGGCGTCCGCGAGGGCAGCGTGCACGCCCTCGTGGGCGAGAACGGCGCCGGCAAGAGTACGCTCCTGAAGGTCCTCAGCGGCGTTTACCGCCCCGACGCGGGGGCGCTCCTCCTGGCCGGGCAACCGCAGACCTTCCGTGGCGCCGCCGAGGCCCTCCACGCCGGCGTCGCGGTCATCTACCAGGAACTGCACCTCGTGCCCCCCTTGAGCGTGGCCGAGAACCTGTACCTGGGGCACCTGCCCAGCCGCCTGGGGTGGGTGCGCGGCCGGCGGCTTCAGGAGGACGCCCGGGCCCGGCTGGCGGCCCTGGGCGAGGCGATCGACCCGCGGGCCACGGTGGGGTCGCTCTCGATCGGCCAGCGGCAGATGGTCGAGATCGCCAAGGCCCTGGCGCGCGACGCCAGGGTCATCGCGTTCGACGAGCCCACCAGCAGCCTCAGCAGCCGCGAGGCCGACCGCCTCTTCGACGTCATGCGCCGCCTCCGCGACGACGGCCGCGTCATCCTGTACGTCTCGCACCGCCTGGAAGAGGTGTTCGGCGTGTGCGACGCCGCCACGGTCCTGCGCGACGGGCGGCATATCCGGACGTTTCCAACCCTCGAGGGCGTGGACCGCGACGGGCTCGTCCGCGCCATGGTGGGCCGCTCGATCAGCGACGTGTTCCACCACGAGCCGTGCCCCCCGGGGGCGGTGGCGCTCGAGGTGGAGGGGCTCATGGGGCCGGGCCTCGCGCGGCCGGCGAGTTTCACCCTGCGCGAGGGCGAGGTCGTCGGCTGTTTCGGCCTCGTCGGGGCCGGGCGGACCGAACTCGTGCGGCTCATCTACGGGGCCGCGCGGGCGACGACCGGCACCGTGAAGGTCGGCGGCCGGCCGGTCCGGATCCGCGGCCCCAGGGACGCCATCCGGGCGGGGCTCGTCGCGTGCCCCGAGGACCGCAAGAAGGAGGGGATCATCCCCATCCGCTCGGTCCTCGAGAACCTGAACCTCAGCCGCCGGCGCCACCTCTCGACGCTCGGCTTCATCATCAACGAGCGGCGCGAGCGGGCCAGCGCCCGCCGCCAGGTGGAGCAACTCTCGATCAAGACGCCCTCCCTGGCCCAGCGCATCATGAACCTCTCGGGCGGCAACCAGCAGAAGGTGGTCCTGGCGCGGTGGCTCGGCGGGCAGGTGAAGGTCCTGCTGCTCGACGAGCCGACGCGCGGCATCGACGTGGGCGCCAAGAGCGAGATCTACGCCATCATCCACGACCTGGCCCGGCGCGGCGTGGCCGTCCTGGTCGTCTCGAGCGAACTGCCCGAGGTCCTCGGCATCTCCGACCGCCTTCTCGTGATGCGCGAGGGGGCGATCGCCGCCGCGCTGGAGCGTGGCGAGGCGACCGCCGAGAAGGTCCTCTCGCTGGCCCTGCCCGTGGCGCCCGAACCGAAACGCGAGGCCTCCGCATGAGCGACACCGTCACCCTCGGTCCCCCCAGCGGCCGGCCGGTCCGACAGTGCCTGGCGGGCCTGTGGCAGAACTCCGGCATGCTCGTGGTGCTGCTCGTGCTGGTGGCCGGCGCGGCGGCCTTCGTGCCCAACTTCGCCAGCCTGGTGAACTTCAAGGGCCTCGCGCTCATGGTGGCCACGGTCGGCATCATCGCGTGCACGATGCTGCTGTGCCTGGCGTCCGGCGACTTCGACTTGTCGGTCGGGAGCGTGGTGGCGATGTCGGGCGTCATGGCCGCCGTGGTGGTCAACGCGACGGGCAGCGTGCCGCTGGGCATCGCCGCAGGCCTGGCGGCGGGGGCCCTGGTCGGACTCGTGAACGGCACGGTCATCGCCGTCCTGGGCGTCAACGCCCTGATCACGACGCTGGCCACCATGCAGATCGTGCGCGGTGTGTCGTACATCGTGTCGCAGGGCAAGGCCATCGGCGTGCGCGAGGAGGGGTTTTACGCCCTCGGCAACACCGCCTGGCCCCGGTTCGACGGGTACTTCCCCACGCTCTCGGTCACGTACCACGCGGGCTTTCCGTGGGTGCAGTGGTCCTTCGGCTTCGCCTACGGCGACATGAGCATCCCCACGCCGGTGTGGATCATGCTGGGGTGCTTCGTCTTCTTCGGCCTGCTGCTGAACTGGACGACCTTTGGCCGCAACACGCTGGCCATCGGCGGCAACGCGGAGGCCTCGCGGCTGGCGGGTATCGCCGTGGCGCGCACCAAGATCGTCATCTTCACCCTCCAAGGACTCGTGGCGGGGTTCGCCGGCGTCATCCTTGCCTCGCGGATGACGAGCGGTCAGCCCACCACCGGCCAGGGCCTGGAACTCCAGGTCATCTCGGCCTGCGTCCTCGGAGGGGTGTCGCTGACCGGCGGCGTCGGCACGATGCTGGGCGTCGTGGTGGGCGTCCTCATCATGGGCACCGCCCAGAACGCCATGAACCTGTGCAGAATCCCGCCATTCTACCAGTACGTGGCGAGCGGCGGCATCCTGTTGGCGGCCGTGCTCATCGACCGCCTCAAGCAGCGGCGCTCGCGCTGAGGGCGCCGGGCCTTGCTTCGGACGCGCTGGGCCGCGAACCTTGGGCCTGCCGCAAGCCGGTCTGCCAGGTCGGCTGGACCCAGGGACACCGAACATGCCCACAAGGTCGCCTGGACTATCGCATTCCCGCGGCCGCCTTATCAGGGTAAGCGCAAAGCTAAGCGTTCGTAAAGGAACAAAATAAAGTATTGTGCCGTGTCGAGCCGATATTTGAAGCATGATCGACACGAAGCCTATCTGCCAGAGGTACTCGGTGATTAAGGGACTGCTGGACGAGCGGGCCAGGCGTCTGTGGGC
>JAPLML010000063.1 GCA_026387055.1 Planctomycetota bacterium
ATGCGCCGGCCAAGATCCTTACGCTCGCCGATGAAGGCGCCCGGGCGAGGAGGACCGATGCCAAGAGAATCCAAGGCAATCTCATGCAACTGGGCAAGGGTCCGCGGCCGTACTTCCTGGCGATGAAGGAGCTGCGGTTCAGCGGCCCCTACGTCGTGCCGGAAGCCCTCGCGATCCTCCAGGACCCCGGCCAGAAAGAGCTGGCGCCGTTCGTGCAGCGAGCCCTGATCGAGATCGGCCAGCCGGTGGCGCTGCCGCTCATTCGCGCCCTGGAGACGCCGAACGACAAGCTCAAGGAAACGGTCATCCAGATCCTCGGGGCGATCGGGTCCCCGTACTCGCTGCCGTCGCTCAAGGCGCTCGTGGAGAACGCGAAGTCGCCCGACGCGGTGAAGGCGGCGGCCACGGCGGCCCTCCTCAAGACCGGCGGCGAGGCGGTCCTCAAGACCCCCGCCAAGGTCCTCTTCCTGGACCTGGCTGAGAAATATTACTATAAGAAGATTAGTGTGTCCGACCCGCGCGAGGCCACCACGGACATCTTCGACTGGGTGACGGGCACGGGCCTCCTCTACCGCGCCGCCCCGACGAAGGCCGTCCACAGCATCCTGGCCGAGCGGGCCTGCGCCGACGCGCTGAAGGCCGACGCGAACGCCCTGGAGGCCGTCTCCCTCTGGCTCTCCGCCATGATGCAGATGGAAGCCGAGCTCGGCGACAAGGCCGCCCGCCAGGCCGACCCGTTCCTCCCCAAGACGATGCCGACGATCGACTTCTTCGGCGAGGCCGCCGGCCAGCAGCACCTGTACGGCGTCCTGGACCGGGCCCTGCGCGACCACAACACGGTGGTCGCGGTGCGGGCGTGCAAGGCCCTCGCCGACGTGGCGAACCAGGAATTCCTGACGCTCTACGGCCAGGGCGACGTGGGCTCGCCGCTCGTCATGGCCCTGACCTACCCGGACCAGCGGGTCCGGTTCGCCTCCGCCTTCGCCCTGGCGGCCATCCAGCCCACCAAGCCGTTCACGGGCGCCGGCAAGGTCGTCCCGACGCTCGGCGAGGCGCTGAACCTCGAGGCCCCCAAGAGCGTCCTGCTGGTCGAGCCCGAGGCCGACAACCGCAACCGCCTCCAGGCGAAAATGAAGGAGGCCGGCTGGAACGTCGTGACGGCCACCACGGGCAACCAGGCCATCTCCTCGGCCCGCGCCATGCCGCGCATCGACGCCGTCCTCATCTCCAGCCGCACGAAGGACCCGACCCACGCCGACGTGGTCGGCCTCCTGAGGAGCGATTACCAGTCGGCCATGACGCCGATCGTCGTCCTCTCGTACCCGGACGACCCGGTCAAGGCCTCGTGGCTCGAATCGAAGCTGGAGTACGTGAAGGCGGTTGAGCCGGCCATCGAGGTGGAGCCGCTGACGGCAGCCATCGACGCGCTGAAAAAGGCCGCCGGCTCGATGGTCCTCGACGCCAAGGCCGCCCGCGAGACGAGCCTTCGGGCGGCGCGCGTGCTCAGGGAGATCGCCGCCAGCAGCCGCGTGTACTCGGCCCAGCGGGCGAGGCAGTCGCTCGTCGACGCCCTGACGAACCGGCCGGATGAACTCTCGATCGCCGCGCTGGCCGCCCTGTCGGAGATCCCCGACGCCGAAGTCCTCCGCGACATCGCAGGCGTCGGCGTCGACGCCAAACGCACGAAGCCCGTCCGCGTGGCCGCCCTCCAGGCCCTCGCGCGCAGCGCCCGGTCCGTCGGCAACAAGCTGGAAGGCGGGCAGGTCGGTGCCCTTCAGGCCATGGCCGCCGAGAAGGACGACGAACTCCGCGATGCCGCCGGCGAGGCCCTCGGCGGGCTGGACCTCAACGCCGCCGAAGCCGCCAAGCTCATCCTGAAACACGGCGACCAGTAGCCGACTCTCGGCAGATCGAAAGCCCCGCGCCGCCCGGTGCGGGGCTTTTTTCTTCGGCTGACACTCGGAGCCTATCCGAGTAACCACATGCTCATCCCACGAGGGTGCCACTGGTTGCTTGCAGCCAGTGCGCCGGAAATCACGGCCCGCCGCGGCGGGCCGTGGCACCCCGAGGAGCGGGTCATTCGGATAGGCACTTGGCCCGTTACGTTTCACTCTCCGGCAATGGGCAGGAGGACCGTGAACGTAGACCCTTTGCCGACGGTGGAGTCGACGTGGATTTCCCCGCCCGCCTGGCGCACGAGGTCGCGGGCGACGCACAGGCCGAGGCCCGTACCTCCGGCGGAGGGGTCGCCGTTGTCGCTTCCGTCGCGCGTGGTGAAGAAGGGGCTGAAAATCCGCTTGAGGTCCTTCAGGGGGATGCCGCAGCCCGTGTCCTGGATGCCCAGGGCCACGTAGCCGGGTGCTTCGGGGTCGAGGGCCACGAGGGCGCTCAGCGCGCCCCCTTGCTCGCGCATGGCATGACGGGCGTTGAGGATGAGGTTCAGAAGGACCTGCTCCATCCGCACCGGAACGACGCGGACGGGCGCCGAGCACTGGTACCGGCGGAGGAGTTGGATCCTGCCGCTCGCGGGGAAGTCCCACGCGATCAGGTTGACCGCCGAGTCCATGAGCGTGTCGGCGGCCATCACCCGGCTCTCCCACTGCCGGCCTTTGGCGTAGCCCAGAACGCCCACGATGATGTCGGCGGCCCGCCGGCCGCAGTCGACGGCGTTGCGAAGCGCCACGTCCTTGCGATTGGCGTCGGCGTCCTTCAGGGCGAGGCCCGCGCGGCCGATGATCAGGGCGAGGATGTTGTTGAAGTCGTGGGCCATGCGGCAGGCGAGCTGGCCGACGGTGGCCAGGCGCTGGGCCTCGGCGAGCGATTGTTCAAGGTTCCTGGTGCGTCGGCGGGCCCTGTCCAGCTTCTGCTTGAGCCTCACGGCTGGGGCGGCACGCATCGAGTCCTTCCTCTCCGACCAGGTCGGCACTCCCCACCTGCACCCTCTGTATTATCGGCCGCGGGGGCGGAAACTAAACGGGAATTCGCAGAGGTGTGCCGCGCCCCCGGTTTTTCGCGGCATGTCGCGGCCAGAAACGCCCGTCATGCCCCGCCGAGCACGGCCAGATAGGGCAGGTTGCGGTAGCGACCGTGGTAGTCCAGGCCGTAACCGATCACGAAACGGTTCTCGATCTCGAAGCCGACCCAGTCGGGCCGGCCGCGGCCCCGGCGGGCCTCCGGAGGGAGGCGCTTGCGCAGCAGCACGAGCGTCCGCAGGTCGGCGGGCCCGAGCGCCCGGAGCGCCTCGCACACGTGCTCGAGCGTCGCGCCGGTGTCGTAGATGTCGTCGACCACGACGACCGGCTGCCCCGCCACCCGCGACCCGAGGTCCTGCGGCAACACGAGGCGCACCCCGCCCGCCTGAGTCCCCTGGTAGGACTCGGCGGAGACGAACTCCAGGTCGAGCGGCCCGGGCCACGCCCGGACGAGGTCCGCCAGGAACACGACGGACCCCTTCATGACGGCAACGAGGACCGGCTCCCGCCCCGCGTACTCGCGGGCCAAGAGGGCGCCGAGCTCGCGGACCCGGCCCGCAATCTCCTGGGCACTGATCAGGATTTCGCCGACTTCGGGGGCCATGCGTCAATCTGGGATCGGGTGCGCGCGGCAGAACTCGAGGACCTCGGGCCTCAAGGCGCGGGCGGCGGCGCCCGGGTCCTCGGCCCGCAGGATGCGGTCGATCCACCGGGCCACGCGCCGCACCTCGTCTTCCCGGGCGCCTCGCGTGGTGATCGACGGCGTCCCGATGCGGATGCCGGAGGGGTCGAGCGGCAGACGCGGGTCGAACGGAATCACGTTCTTATTGGCCACGATCCCCGCCGCCCCCAGCCACTCCTGGGCCTGGCTCCCCGTGAGGCCGCGCGAAGAGAGGTCCACGAGGAACAGGTGCGTGTCGGTGCCGCCCGAGACGAGGCGGTCGCCGAGGCGCGCCATCTCGTCGGCCATCGCGCGGGCGTTGGCGACCACCTGGGCCTGGTACTGCCGGAACTCGGCGGTCATGGCAAGGGCGAAGGCGGCGGCCTTGCCGGCGATGACGTGCATCAGCGGCCCGCCCTGGATGCCCGGGAAGATCGTGTGGTCGATCTCCTTGCCATATTTCTCTTTACATATCACGAGACCGCCGCGCGGGCCGCGCAGGGTCTTGTGCGTCGTGGCCGTGACGAAGTCCGCGACCGGCACTGGGTCGGGATGCTGCCGGCCGACCACGAGGCCGGCGAAGTGGGCCATGTCGATCATCAGGCGCGCCCCGACGTCGCGGGCGATCTCGGCCATCCGGGCGCAGTCGAACGCGCGGGGGTAGGCGCTCGCGCCGCCGACGATCAGCGCCGGCCGCACCTCCCGGGCCTGCTTCGCCAGGACGTCGTAATCGATCTGCTCGGTCTTGGGGCTCACGCCGTAGTGGACGATGGTGTACAGGCGCCCGCTGAAGTTCGCCTTCTTGCCGTGCGTCAGGTGGCCGCCGTGGGCGAGGTCCATCGAGAGAATCGTGTCGCCCGACCGGAGGACGGAGAAGTAGACGGCCATGTTGGCCTGGCTGCCGCTGTGGGGCTGGACGTTCACGTGCTCGCCGCCGAAGAGTTGCTTGCCGCGCTCGACGGCGAGTTGCTCGACGGCGTCGATGACGCTGCACCCGCCGTACCAGCGATGCCCCGGGTACCCCTCGGCGTACTTGTCGGTCAGGGTGCTGCCGACGGCCTCGCGCACGCTCCGCGGGCAGAAGTTCTCGCTGGCAATGAGGTCGAGGGTCTCCTCCTGCCGGCGGCGCTCGGACTCCAGGAGCTCGGCGAGGACCGGGTCGTCTTTCTTCAGGGCTTCAAAATTCATCGCTTCCTCGTGTCAGGCGTCCGGGGTGCGTGGTTCCGCCGTATCGTCTCCGTCTGCTCACACACTACCATCCGGCTCGGAACGACTCGAGCACGGTCTCAACGTCGGCCTCGCGCTCGGCAAACGTGGCCGGCGAGGCGGTGGCGGTCACGATGTACGCCCGCTCGCGGGCCAGGACGAGAAGCTGGCGCGCCTTGAGCGGCTCGCCGAGCGACGTCTGCTCGAACGTCATGACCCACGCCATGCGGCCGTCGGCGAGCTTGCGCGACCCTTCGCCGAGCAGCTTGAACCCTTGGAGCGTCCCCAACTGCTGCCGCGAGTGGCGGACCAGCTCCTCGAGCGTGAGGGCCGTGCGGCCGGGTTCCACAAGGACGGTCACGTTCGGCCGCACGGCGCCGGCCGTTTCGGGGCCGAGCACGAAGACATCGGCCAGGCCGCTCGACTCCCGCACCGTCCAGCCCGCCGGCACGTTCATGGCGAAGCGAAGCGGACGATTGACGTAGCCGAGCGTCGCCACGTCGGCGGGCAGGCCGCTTCCACAGCCGGCCGCAAGGACGGCGAAGGCCAGCAGGATCGGGAGCGCTAAGATGCCACGTTGCGCGGCGGGTCTCCCGACCCGCCGCGTGCGTGCGTCCTCTGCCGAATGCGTGCGCCTCGGCGCACGGTGGGTCAGGAGACCCACCGCGCACGGCGTCAAGTGGCGTTGTAGGACTAGGCGCTTGGTCATGATTGCCTTGGTTTCGTGATCTCCCGCCGCTGCCGCGGCGGGCTCGCATGAAGACTCACCATACCACGAACGTATCGAAGCTCTTCTTGAACGTCTTTTCGGCGGCGGCCCTGTCGGGTTCCGGGGCCGTCAGCATCAGGCTGTAGGCCCGGTGCTTCGTGGTCGCCAGGAGCATTTTCTGCACGAGCGGCCTCAGGCCCCGCGGGTTCTTGAGCGTGACCGCCAGGGCTTCGCGCCCGTCGGCCAGTCTTGCCTTCTCGGGCGGCGACGCCTCCAGGTCCGACTGGAACTGCTGCGAGTCCTTGATCGCCTGGTCGGCCCAGGCCTCCAGCGTCATGCCTTCGCGGTCGACCACGACCACGTGGGCGACGGGGCCGCCGCGTTTCTGGATCCGGGCCTCCTTTGCCGCCGCGGCGGACGTGTCGGCCTTCGCGGGCGCCTGCTCGATGATCTCGAGGGCCACGTCGCCGCCGAGGTCGCGCCAGGTCCAACCTTCCGGCACGTCGAGGGCGAAGCCGAGGGCCGGCCGCACCACGGTCCGCCCCGTCGCCTGCGGGGGCGGCGCGCTGGAGCACCCGGCGGCCAGCACGGCGCCGGCCAGAAGCAGCATCGCGAGTGGTCCGCGGACGGCCATCTATTTCGCCTCCGTCCGCGCGGCGGCGCGGCGATGAAGTTCCGCCTCGATAAACGCGTCCAGTTCGCCGTCCAGCACGTCCTGGGTCTTCGCGGTCTCGTACTCGGTCCGGTGGTCCTTGACGAGCGTGTAGGGCTGGAGGACGTAAGAGCGGATCTGGTTGCCCCAGGCGATCTCGCCCTTCTGCCCGTAGAGCTTGGCGATTTCCTTGTCGCGCTCCTGCTGCTGGAGCCGCTTGAGGCGGGCCCGCAGCATCTCCATGGCGGTGGCCCGGTTCTGGTGCTGCGACCGCTCGTTCTGGCACTGAACGATGATGCCGGTCGGCAGGTGGGTGATCCGGACGGCGCTGGAGGTCTTGTTGACGTGCTGGCCGCCCGCGCCGCCCGCGCGGAAGAAGTCGAACTTCAGCTCCTCTTCGTCGATCTCGATCTCGCCCGTGTCGGGGACCTCGGGCAGGCAATCGACGCTGGCGAAGGACGTGTGCCTCCGGGCGGCCGCGTCGAACGGACTGATCCGCACCAGGCGGTGGACGCCCACCTCGGCCGAAAGGTGGCCGTACCCGTACGGCCCGACCACGCGGACGGTGACGCTCCGCAGGCCCGCCTCTTCGCCGTCGACGCTGTCGACGATGGTCATCGACCACCCGGCCCGCTCGATGTACCGCGTGTACATCCTGAGGAGCATGGCGGCCCAGTCGCACGATTCCGTGCCGCCAGCGCCGGCGTGGATCGACAGGTAATAGTTCTTCGGATCGTCCGGGCGCGAGAGCAGGGCCATGAACTGGAGGCGGTCGAGGCGCTTCTCGGCGTCCGCGAGGTCCTTCGCCGACTGCGCGACGGCCGAGGCATCGTTCTCCTCGGCGGCCAGCTCGGCCATCACGCGGGCGTCGTCGAGCATCCGCGCGATCTCGGCAGCGGGGTCGAGGATGGCCTTGAGGCCCTTCAGCTCCTGGACGGTGGCCTGCGCGGCCTCCTGGCCGGCCCAGAAGCCGGGGGCGGCCATCTTCTTCTCGATCTCGGCCAAGGCGCGCTGTTTGCCGGCGACGTCAAAGAGAGTCCCGGAGCGCGGTCAGGCGCTCGCTGAGGGCCTCCAACTTCTCGTGAACGGCGTCTTCCATGGTTTCCGGTCCCACCTTCGGCCGCGATGCCCCTTCATCCGCAGCCACGTTCGATGATTATAGGGTGGGAGTGGCAGGAGTCAATTCATTGCCGGACGTATCATTCGAGCCCGCCGCGGAAGCGGCGGGAGACCAGGCCAATTGCGGATTGCAGATGGCGAACTGCGGGTTCAAAGGCAAACGACAAGAGCCGTCGCCATTTAGCCGCCCAGCTTGTCGAAGACTCGCCGTGGCGAGCTGGGCGCGTTTCGGCGCCAGGTATACGTGGAAAGGCCAGTCCATCACGCCCCATCGCGCCGCATGCGCCAGTAATCGGCCCCTGACTTGCTTTCGCGGACGAAGCGGTAAACGCCCTTGACCTTCCGGCCGTCGAGCCGCACGGCGACCTCGTCGACGTAGTCGCACGCCGTGTGACCGAGCTGAGCGGGGCACTCGACCGGGCAGTTCGGCGCGATCCATTCCATCGTGCCGCCGTCGTAAATGTCGCACCAACCGCGCCCGCCGGACATCTCCCCCTCGTACTCAAGGTACGCGAGGCGGTGGCTCGGCAGCTGCCGCACGAGGGCGGGGAGGGCGGCCGTATCGTCCGGCGGCGTGTGCGACGAGAACGTCACGAGGGCCTCCCCGCCCTCCAGCATCAGGTCGTAGTGCCAGTCTTCGGCGTTGAGGAAATGCTGCTGAACGACGAAACGGAGCATGGTTCGCCCTCATGTGAAGTAACCTGCCTTATTGTACCACGACAGGTGCAACGCTTCGTTGATGATTCAGGAACAACACGCGCCCAGCAAGCTGGGCGGCTAAATGACAACGGCTGTTGCCTTTGCCGTTCGTCG
>JAPLML010000515.1 GCA_026387055.1 Planctomycetota bacterium
GCTAACGCATCATAATTTTCTGTGGCCTTTTCGACTCCGAAAAGGGCCATAACGTCGGGCGAGATGAGGGGCCGAGAAAGCGGGTGCCCGCCCCCTCGCCTGCGAAAACGCGGTTTCGAACTTTAGATGCGTTCGCCCTGGTGGCACGCCACCCGGCCCTTCCCGCCGCCGGCTTTTTCCTGTATAGTAACGCGGGAATCCCAAGCGATGAGTCAAGCCCTTGCCGAGCCGTCATCACGAGTTTGAACTCAAGAGCCCCAAGCGGGTCATCCTGCGGCGCATCCTGGCCATGGCGAAGCCGTACCGCGGGCGGCTCGCGGCAGGCGTCTTGCTGGGCCTCGTCATCTCGGCGCTGAGCCTGGTCCAGCCTTACGTGGCCGGCCAGGGGATCAACGCGGCCATCCGGAGCCTGGAAGGCGCCGGTTTCTCGTGGGAAGGGTTCGCGCCGGTCGTCCGGATCGCCGCCGTCCTGGCCCTGGTGTCGGTGGCCCGCGTCCTCGTCCAGTATGTCCACACGATGGTGCTCACGCACCTTGAGATGCAGATCATGACCGCGCTGCAGCGGCGCGTGTACCGGCGGCTCCTCGGCCAGAGTTTCTCGTATTTTGATAAGCAGGATACCGGCCTGCTCATCAATCGGACGATCGGCGACGTCAACTTCCTCCGCCAGTTCTACACGACGGTCCTGGTGCGCGGATCGGAGGTCGGGTCGTCGGTCCTCTTCTACGCGGGCGCGATCCTCTGGTTCGACTCCTGGGTGGCGGCGGTGGCCATCCCGTTCCTGCCCGTCTTCCTGCTGTCGATGACGGTCTTCGCCACGAAGATCCACCCGCTCTTCCACGAAATGCGCGACGAGATGGACCGCTCGACCACGATCCTGTCGGAGAACGTGCAGGGCATCCAGGTGGTGCGGGCGTTCGGCCGCGAGCCGGAGGCGGTGGCGCACTACGAGTCGGCGATCGGCGGCCTGCTCGCCCGGTGGATGCGCCTGGCCTGGGCCTTTTCGCTCTACCAACCGGCGATCGTTTTCCTCGGGCAGCTCAGCCTGCTGGCGATGGTCGGCATGACGGCCTACCGCGTGCTCTACGTCTACGGGGGGCTCCAGGTCGGCGCGATCCTGACGGTGTTTCTCTGGGCCCGCCTTGTGACGGGGCACATGCACTTCTTCGCCCAGATGACGGGCACGCTCCAGCACAGCCTGGTCTCGGCCGAGCGGGTCTTCGAGATCCTGGACGCGCGCCCCGAGATCACGCCGCCCGAGCAGCCGCGGCCGATGCCCGAGGGGCGCGGCCACGTCGTCTTCGACCACGTGACGTTCGGCTACGACGCGGCGCAGCCGGTTCTGAAGGACGTGACGCTCGACATCCCCGCGGGCACCAACGTGGCCCTCGTGGGCGCGACCGGGGCCGGCAAGTCCACGCTCATCAAGCTCCTGCCGCGCTTCTACGATCCGCTGCAGGGCCGCCTCCTGATCGACGGCGCCGACATCCGCCAGCTCGACCTGCGGGACCTGAGGGCTGAGATCGGCTTCGTCTTCCAGGACACGTTCCTCTTCTCCGCCAGCCTGGCCGAGAACATCGCCTTCGGCGTCCCGGCGGCCGAGCAGAGGGCCATCGAGGACGTGGCCGCCCGCGCCCGCGTCGATGAGTTCGCCAAGGTTCTCGAGGACGGCTACAACACGCACGTCGGCGACCGGGGGGTGACGCTCTCCGGCGGCCAGCGGCAGCGCGTGGCCATCGCCCGGGCTCTCCTGACGGACCCGCGGATCCTGATCCTCGACGACGCCACCGCCAGCGTCGACTCGACCACCGAGCGGGCCATCCAGGACGCCCTGGCCGAGGTGATGAAGGACCGCACCACCTTCATCATCGCTCACCGCATCTCGACGGTGAAGCGCGCCGACCTCATCCTCGTGGTCGACGGCGGGCGGATCGTCCAGCAGGGGACGCACGAAACCCTCCTGGCCGTGCCGGGGCCGTACCAGGAGTTCGTCCAGACGCAGTGGCAGCTCGGCATCGAAGAGCTGGAGGGGCGGCCATGAGTCCGAAACCGCACTACGTGGACGGGACGCATCCGCCGCCGACCGGCCTCAGCCGCGACGCCCTGCGCCTCCTGGCCGAGTGGGCGAGGCCGTGGCGCTGGCAGATCCTCATCAACTGCCTGCTCACGCTTTTCCTGGTGGGCGTGGAGTTGCTGATTCCGAAGCTGCTGAAGCTCCTCACGGACGGGACGCTGGCGGCGTACCAGGCGGCGAGGTCGGGCGTTTTCGGGGCCGACGAAGCGGCCGCCAAGGCCGCCGCGTGGCACTACCTGCTCACCGTCCTCGGCGCGTTCCTGGCGGTCTTCTTTGTGGCGATGGTGGTGCGGCACTTTGAAATCCGCCGTGTCTTCGTGGTCGGCCAGAGCATTATGTACGAGGTGCGGCGCCGGTTCTTCACGCACCTGCATCGCCTGAGCCTGCGGTACTACGACAAGGTGAAGGCGGGGCAGATCATCGCGCGCGGCACGAGCGACATCGGGACGCTGGAGCACGTCGTCTCGTGGGCGCCGAGCCAGTTCCTTGCGGGCGTCATCCTCTTCGCCGGGGCGATGGGGCTGATGCTGCTGGAGGACTGGGTGCTCTTCCTGGCGGTCCTGCCGATCCTGCCGGTCGTGGCGGGGCTGACGCGGCGGTTCCGCCGGAAGGCCATCGCCATTTGGCGCGAGGTCCAGGCCCAGACGGGGCGGCTCACGGCCAACCTGGCCGAGTCGATCGCCGGGGCCCGCGTCATCCAAGCCTTCGCCCGCGAAGAGAAGAACATCGCGATCTTCCACGACCTTACGGACGAGCTCTACGAATCGCGCGTCGAGACCGCCCGCGTCCAGGGGCGGTACATGATCGGGATGCGGGGCCTGACGATGGCCGCCTGGATCGTCGTCCTTCTCGTGGGCGGTTACCGCGTGGCCACCGGCCAGGTCACGGCGGGCACCGTCGTCGCGTTCATCGGCTACGTGGGCCTGTTCTTCCAGCCCATCGAGCAGGTGAGCGACCTGTACGCCCAGTTGATGTACGCTCTGGCGGGGGCCGACCGCCTCCTGGAGGTCCTGAAGGTCCAGCCGGAGATCGTCGACCGCCCCGATGCCGCCGACCCCGAGCGGATCGAGGGCGACGTGGCCTTCGACCGCGTGACGTTCGAGTACGATCCCGGCGTCACGGTGCTCAAGGACGTCTCGCTCCACGCTCGGCCGGGGGAGCGGATCGCCCTCGTGGGGCCGACCGGCGCGGGCAAGACCACGATCTGCCGCCTCATCGCCCGGTTCTACGAGGCCCGCGAGGGCGAGGTCCGCGTTGGCGGCCGCGATGTCCGCGCGATGACCCAGCGGAGCCTGCACCGCCACGTGGCCGTCGTCCTCCAGGAGAACTTCCTCTTCACCGGGACCGTGATGGACAACATCCGGTACGGCCGGCCCGACGCGTCGGACGAGGAGGTCGTGGCGTGCGCCCGCCGCATCGGCAGCCACCGCGCCATCGAGGCCCTGCCGAAGGGTTACCAGACGCCGGTGGGCGAGCGCGGCGAGTCGGTCTCGGCCGGGCAGCGGCAACTCGTGTGCCTGACGCGGGCGATGCTGGTTGACCCGCGCATCCTTATCCTCGACGAGGCCACCTCGTCGGTCGACACGCACACGGAGCTGGCGCTCCAGGAGGCGATGGCCAGGCTGACCGAGCAGCGGACCTCGTTCATCGTTGCCCACCGCCTCTCGACCGTCCGCAAGGCCGACCGCGTTCTCGTCATCGAGGGTGGCCGCATCACCGAGGAGGGGACGCACCAGGAGCTTCTGGCCCGCGGCGGGCGCTATGCGGCAATGTACCAGGACTTCATCCGATCCGAGTAGGATATCGGGGGTGGCATGGCCACGCGCTTCTGCGTGGCCATGAGCCTGAGAGGGGAGGGGGCAGCATGGCCACGCAACGGCGCCCGCCGCGGCGGGGTCGCCGCGGCGACGGGCCATGCCACCCGGCTGTTTGGCGGGGGGCCGAAGTCGAAGACTCGCCGTGGCGAGGCGACCGCGTTCGGGGTCTCCATGATCCGCGTCAACTATCACCTGCACTCGACCTACAGCGCCGACGGCAAAGGCGCCATGCCCGAGATGTGCCAGGCGGCCATCGGCGCGGGGTTCACGGAAGTCTGTTTCACGGAGCACCTCGATTTCGACCGCCAGGACAAGGACTACGGCTTCTTCGATTACGCGGCGTACTCGGCGGGCATCGAGGAGGCGCGGGCCGCGTACGCCGGGCGCCTCACGATCCGCAAGGGCCTGGAGTTCGATTTCCGGCGGGCCTACGGCACGGAAGTCGGCGAGGTCCTCGCGCCGATGGAGTTCGACTTCGTCCTGGGCTCCGTCCACTCGGCCGCGGGTTACGCCATCTACCGGCTCCCCGACGGCGTGCCGGCGGAACTGGACGTGCGCGAACTTCTGGCCGAGTACTTCGCCGAGGTCGAGGCGCTGGCCGCCTCCGGCTGGTGCCACGCCATCGGGCACCTTGACTACGTGTACAAGCAGGTCCCCGCGCTCGTGACGCCGCAGCGAGACGCCTGGTACTGGTGCCAGGTGGAGCGAATCCTCCGGCGCTGCATCGCGGGCGGGGTGGCGATTGAGGTCAACACGCGCCACATGCATCTTCGCGGCCTTGGCATGGCCGCGGACGGTGAAATCCTGAAGCGGTACCGCACGCTGGGCGGGCGGCTCCTCACGGCCGGCACCGATGCCCATCGGCCGTCGGACATCGCCGACGGGGTCGCCGAGGCCGAGAAGGCCATCCGCGAAGCGGGCTTCACCGCCGTGACGGGCTACGAGCGCGGCCGGCCCTACGCCGTGCCGCTCGACGCGTAGGCGACTCCTGTGATGCTTTAGGGCCTATCTGAACAAGCACACGCTCATCACAGGAGGGGTGCCACTGGTTGCTGGCAACCAGTGCGCCGGAAATCACGGCTTGCAAGCAAGCGTACGTGTCTAGCGCGGCACCCAATTGCCGGGTGGCATGGCCACGCGC
>JAPLML010000480.1 GCA_026387055.1 Planctomycetota bacterium
CTGGCGAAAGTCGAGTTGTATCGGTAGGCACGAATGGCTGGCATGGCCATGTGCTGTGGCGTGGCCATGCGGCTGTGCGCTGGCCGGGGCAGAAACGGCAAGGTCGGGGGGCGAGATCAATGCTCCGCGAGCTCGTGCGCCAGTTGATGATACTTCTCGTGGACCCCCTCGCCGATCTCCTTGGCCTCGACCTTCTCGAAGGCCTTCAGAAGGGCCTCCTGGTCCCCGCGGGTCAGGATCTCGTCGGCCATCGGGTAGAGCACGTCGTCTTCCTTGTCGGTGTGGTTGCGGAGGAGCTCGATGTAGGCCGTGAGGTCCTGGGCGAGGGCGGCCGCCGCCCGGCCGTCGCCCTTCAGGGCCTTCGCCAGGGCCCGGGTCATGGCCTTGACGAGTGTGCGGCCTTCCTCGTGCTCCTTGAGGAGGATGGTCACGGGGCCATTCGTCCGCGCCGCATCGCGCTTGCGCATGAAGCGGAAGAGGTGCTTCTCCTCCTTGCCGTGGTGGCAGCGGTCCACGAACATGCGGAAGAAGTCGATCATCTGGCCGAGGCGGTCCGCACGGACCTTGCCACTCGTTCGGATGAGCCGCACTTCCCGCTCCGCCGCGTCGAGGATGAGCATGAGGACCGCGTGCTCGTGTTTGAGAATGTCTGTCGGCGTCATGGCCGCCCTCCCCTTCACCTGTCCCCGCCCCGGGACAAGCCATACCCCATTATTGTACCCAGCCGACTTGGCGTCCACGGGCGAAACGCCGTCGCCGCGCGTTTTGACTTGCTGTGGTGCGATGGCGTGCCTACAATGACCGCCTCTAGATTCTGGCTCAGCGGGATGTGAGTCGCTGGCTGGCATTCCTCCAAGAAGCGTACACGCTCTAGGGGCGTGGCCAACATGTGCCGGTAGGCGGAGAGGTCTAGCAGATGGTAAGAGATGGAGAGCGGCCATGTTTCAGTCAATGACGGTCAGCAGGTTTCGTTGTTTCGCAGACCTGAAGGTGGAGCATCTGGAGAGAATCAACCTCATCGGGGGTAAGAACAACATCGGCAAGACGGCTTTGCTGGAAGCGATCTTCCTTCTGCTGGGTCCGGACAATCCAGAGTTGCCCATGCGGCTGAGCGCCTTGCGCGGCATCCAGTGGGTCGAAGCCGTTCCTGAGGAAACGTGGGGATGGCTTTTTCTGGAAAGGCGCACGCAGGACACCATCGAGATTGCCGGTCGCGATGAGAGCAATCAGCAGCGTCGGTTGCGAATCCGCCTTGCGGACTCCGAGGCGGCACAGCTCCAGCCGGTAGCCAACGCCAAAGATGTTGGGGCAAAGCCAATTGGCTCTTTCACTACCGCCATGGGACCGCGCGAGCTGGTCCTGGAGTACGAGGAGGCCGCGAAAGGGCCTGTCACCTCACGCGCTTCGCTTGTGGTCGAGGGCGACCAATTGAAACTGAAATTCCAGCGACCCGGCGACCGCCAGCTTCCTCTGTTCGAACGGGCTCCGGCCGGCCGTTTCCCTCTCGGAGTCTTTCTCACAAGCGCCGCGCATTACCCGCAAGAGAACGCCAAGCGTTTCAGCCAGTTGCAGGAGGTCGGGCGAGAAGGGGAGGTGCTGGAAAGTCTGAGAATCTTGGAGCCGCGTCTTCAACGGCTCGTGGTGTCGGCTATTGGGCCGGGTATTCCTATCATCCAAGGTGATATAGGTATCCGGCGCCATGTTCCCATCCAACTCATGGGTGAGGGTATCGGCAAGTTTCTATCGTGCCTCCTGGCTGTCGCCGATGCGTCGCATGGCACAGTGCTCATAGATGAACTCGAGAATGGCCTACATTACACAGTGCTTCCGAAAGTCTGGAAGGCTATAGCCGAGTTTGCGCGTCGTTTTGAGACGCAGGTTTTTGCCACGACACACTCAGGAGAGTGCATCCGTGCTGCCCATGATTTCTTTGACGCATGTGGGACTTATGATTTCGCATACCACCGACTTGACCGCGCGGGAGAGAGTATAGCTTCCGTCACTTTCGATCGAGAGATGCTCTCTACGGCGTTGGCCACAGGACTGGAGCCACGGTAGTGTTTCCCGATGGTCTGAACCGGCCGGGTTCACTTGTAGCTTTCGCCCTTCAGAAAGTGCTGCTTGTGGAGGGGCGCGACGCCTGGGAGTTCTTCAAGGCATTGCTTGACGACTTGGGCTTGGCCAACACGATAGAAATCCGTAACTACGGCGGCATCACCGAACTGGCTCCCTATGTCAGAACCCTACCAGCGATTTCCGGTTTTAGGGAAGTCGTCTCGTTGGGAATAACTCGTGATGCGGAATTGAACGCCCAAGATGCGTTTAGGGCTGTCTGCCAAGCGCTGGAGAACGCACGGTCTCGGGAGCCTCGCACACTGCTGCATGGGCGGCTGAGTGCGCCCAGTTCCCCGATGAACAAGACGAGTGGGGTGCTGAGCGTCTCGGTCTTTATTCTGCCTGACTGTGTAAGCCCCGGTATGCTCGAAACGGTGTGTCTCGCCTCCGTCACAGATGACCCCGCGATGCCTTGCGTTGAGCAGTATTTCGAGTGCCTCAAAGGCGGCGGCGCGCCTACTCCGGGCAACATTTCCAAGGCTCGGGTTCAAGCGTACCTCTCTTCAAGGCCCAAGCCTGGCTTGTTGCTCGGAGAGGCGGCGCATAGGGGGTACTTCCCCTGGCAGAGCGCGGTTTTCGAGCCAATCAAGCAGTTCCTTAGAGCACTCTAGCGGCGTATCAATCGGCCCGATTCAAACGGTCACGAAGGGATGTCCATGGCGATGCAGACCCAGAGCGATCGGCTGAAGGCGCTGCCCCCGTACCTCTTTGCCGAGATCGACCGCAAGAAGAAGGCGGCCATCGCGGCCGGACGGCCGGTCATCCACCTCGGCATCGGCGACCCCGACACGCCCACGCCCGACTTCATCATCCGGGCGGCCCAGGCGGCCGTGGCCGACCCCGCGACGCACCAGTACGCCCTCGACCGCGGCGACGCCCGGTTCCGCCAAGCGATCGCGGCGTGGCACCGCAAGCGGTTCGGATACACGCTCGACCCCGAGACCGAGATCCTGCCCGCCCAGGGCTCGAAGGAAACGCTCAGCCACCTGCCGCTGGCCCTGATGAACCCGGGCGATGTGGGCCTTGTGCCCGACCCCGGGTACCCCGTGTACGCCTCGAGCATCCAGTTTGCCGGCGGCACGGTCGTGCGGTTCCCGATCACGGCCGCGCGGGGGTACCTGCCCGACCTCCGGGCCTTCCGGACGTCGGACCTCAAGAAAGCGAAATTGATTTATCTCAATTACCCGAATAATCCGACCGCCGCCGTCGCCCCCCGCGCGTTCTACGAGGAGGTCGTGGCGTGGGCGCGCGAGCACCAGGTCCTCGTGGCCCAGGACATGGCCTACAGCGAGGTCTACTTCGGCGAGCCGCCGGTCTCGATCCTCGAAGTCGCCGGCGCGAAGGACGTGGCCCTGGAGTTCTACTCCTGCACCAAGACGTTCAACATGACCGGCTGGCGCGTCGGTTGGGTGGCCGGCAACGCCGGCGCCATCGCGAGCCTCGTGGCCATCAAGAGCAACATGGATAACGGCGTCTTTACGGCGATGCAGCGGACGGGCGCGGCCGCGCTGGAAGGCTACGATCGGCCGGAGATCAAGGCCCTGCGCGAGATGTACCGCCGGCGGCGCGACTGCCTTGTGAGCGCCCTCACGGCCGTGGGGCTGGAAGTGAACCGGCCCGAGGCGACCTTCTACGTCTGGATCACGTGTCCCGCCGGGGTAGACAGCCGCACGTTCGCCGACCGGCTGCTCACCGAGGCCGACATCGTCGCCACGCCGGGCATCGGCTACGGCCCGCACGGCGAAGGGTACATCCGCATGGCGCTGACGGTGCCGGAGGCGAAGCTTGAAGAGGCCGCCGCCCGGATCAAGCGGCTGAAGCTCTAACGCGATGCCAACCGCCTACCTCGGACTCGGGTCGAACTTGGGCGACCGCCGGGGCAGCCTCGAGGCGGCCCTGGCGGCGCTGCGGGCCCATCCGGCGGTGCGAGTCATGGCCGTCAGCGCGCTCATGGAGACCGCCCCCGTCGGCGGCCCGCCGGGGCAGGGACCCTACCTGAACGGCGCCGCCGCGATCGAGACCGATCTCGAACCGGCGGCGCTGCTGGCGGAACTCAAGCGCATCGAGCGGGCGCTCGGCCGCCGCGAAGGTCCGCGCTGGGGTCCGCGGCCCATCGACCTCGACATCCTGCTTTACGATTCGCTCGTGCTCAACACGCCCGACCTGACCCTCCCCCATCCGCGCCTGCGCGAGCGGCGCTTCGTCCTGGAGCCCCTCGCCGCCATCGCCCCCGACGCCCGCGATCCCGTCACCGGCCTGACCGTGCGCGAACTCGTGGCACAGCTTGGCGCTTGACGGGCCTGGAATATCTTATATAATGAAACTGGAGGGGCATCATGGAATTCCGCTGGAACGAGTGGAATCTCAACCACGTACGTGAGCACGGCATCGAACCGGCGGAAGCCGAACTGGTGATTCTGCGGGCGCGAGCGCCATATCCGGAGCATCGCGAGGAGGACAAGTTGCTTGTCTGGGGCACGGGGCGGGGCGGAAGGTTGGTGCAGGTCGTTTACCTCTTGGACGAGACCGACCGGATCTATGTGATCCACGCTCGCCCTCTGTCGGAGAGTGAGAAGAGGCAATTCCGGAGGCGATACCGATGATTGCACCGAAACGCAAGAAGGCCAAGGAATTCTGGGATATGAACCTTGCCGAACTGAGGGAGGCGACCAAGGAGTTCGACCAGGAGTTCATTGCCGATACGTTCAAGCCCCTCACACCTGAGATGAGAGCCCGCTGGGAGAAGGCCAGGCGCAAGCGCGGCCGGCCCCGCATGGGCAAGGGCGCCAAGGTCATCTCCGTCAGCGTGGAAAAGGATCTTCTGGCCCGGTCCGATGCGCTGGCGAGGAAACTGGGCATTCGCCGCGCGGCCCTGATTGCGCGCGGCCTGCGGCAGGTGCTCGCCGAGGAGGCGAAGGCATAGGGCACGCAGCACGGCCGGGCGAGACCGGCCGGCCTCGAAGCCACTTAGCGCGGCGGGTCAGGAGACCCACCGCGCACGGCGTCAAGGGGCGCTGTAGTACTATCCCAGCGGGCGCGAGGGAGGCTTCGCCGGCGGCTCGGGCGCGAGGACTCCGTTGGGCGGTCTGCCGTTTCCGTTCCTTCCGTTGCCCGGCTTGCCGTTCGGCGAGTCGGGGGGCCGGTCGCCGAGGTAGCCGTGGGCCTGGCAGGCCTTGACGAGGTCGCGTGCGATGGGGGCCGCGGTCGTTCCGCCGTGCCCGCCGTGCTCGACGATGACCGCGAAGGCGATGCGCGGGTTCTCGGCCGGGGCGAAGCCGTCGAACCACGCGTGGTCCTCGCCCTTGCCGGCCTGGGCGGTGCCGGTCTTGCCGGCGATGGCGATGTCGGGCAGGTTGGCGTAGCCGTAGCCGGTGCCCCCCGGCTCGTTGACGGCGGCGGCGAAGGCGTCGCGCAGGGCGCTCATCAGTTGCGGGTTCAGGCGCAGCTCACGTCGCTCCTCTCTGAGGCCGACGTCGCGGATGAGCCGCAGCGGCGGCATCCTCCCGCTCGTGGCCACCAGGCCGTACACCTGGGCGGCCTGGAGGGGCGTGACCAGGAGCTCCCCCTGGCCGACGGCCATGTTCCGCGGGTCGCCGACGTCGATGCGTCCGGCGGCCTCGCCGCGCAGGCCCATGCCGCTGGTCTGTCCGAGGCCGAACTGCTCGGCCCACGCCTGGAGCCGCGACGCCCCCCGCCCCAATTGGTCCTTCCCGGAACCGCCCCCAAGCAGTTCGGCCACGTGGTAGAAGAACACGTTGCAGGATTTCTGGATGGCGGTCCGCAGCGGGATCGCGCCGTGGCCGCTCGGGTAGATGTGGCAGCGGAAGCGGTCCGCGTGCTCCGCGTTCAGGATGCCCTCGCACGTCAGGAACGTGCGGGGCGTCAGCACGCCTTCGTGGAGCCCCGCCGTGGCGGTGACGGCCTTGAACGTGGACCCCATCGGGTACAGGCCCGAGATCGCGCGGTTCACGAGCGGACGGCCGGCATCCTTGAGGAGCTCGGGGAAGTCGGCCTGGAAACTCCGCACGTCGTAGCGCGGCGAGGAGGCCAGGACGAGCACCTCGCCCGTGCGGCAATCGAGGACCACGGCGGCGCCGCGACCGGTGGTGGCGCGGTCGAGGATCTCTTCGGCGTCGGCCTGGAGGGCGATGTCGAGCGTCAGGTTCACGTCGCGGCCCGGCACCGGCTCGATGTCCTCCAGAAAGTTCCCCTCGATCCCCTTCTGGAACAGGCCGCGCGACCCGCGCAGCAGGTCCTCGCAGGCGGCCTCGACGCCCGCGCGGCCCATCACGTCGCCGGGCCAGTAGCGCTTGAGGTGGCCGGGGGGATAGGCGGCGCCCGCGCGGCCGTCGAGGTCCTCGCGCGTCACCTCGCCGAGGTAGCCCACGACGTGCGGCGCGACGTTGCCGTACGGGTACTCGCGGCGCCGCGTGGGCTCGACCGCAAGGCCCGGGAAGTCCTCGGGCCGGCTGTTGATGACGCCGACGGCCCGGAGGTCCGCGTCGTAGATGATCGGGTGGGGGACGCTGGTCCGCTCGCCGTAGGTTTCCTCGCGGACGCGGATGCGGCGGCCGTGAAGCTCGACGACGCTGGCCCGGATGACGTCGACCCGCTCGGCGATGGTGTCGGCGCGGCGCTGGAGCTCGTCGAGCGGGATGAGCGTCAGGCGCGAGAGCTCCTGCCACATGTGCACGACGCGCTCGCGGACCTTGGCGGGCGAGACCTGCCAGCGCTTGGCCATCTGCGAGACAAAGTCATCGCTCATCTCGATGAACGGGAAGTACACGGCCACGTCGTACGCGCCGGTGTCCTGCGCGAGGGCGACGCCGTGGCGGTCGAAGATCGTGCCGCGGATGGTCGGGTAGAAACCCGGCGGGCGCCGGAGGCGCTGCTCGGCCTCGTCGCGGTAGCGGGCGCCCTGGAGGATCTGGATCTCCAGGAGGCACCCGAGGACCACCAGCACGCCGACGCCGAGGACGGCGGCCACCGCTTTCAGTCGCGTCGCATACAGAGGGTCACACGGTCGCAGGACAAAGGGCATGGTACGGCGGCGGCGACCTGAAATCAAGGAGGCCCCACCCCCCAGGCGGAGGCCGATGCATCGGTCGAGGGCCACTTCCTCCAGCACGGCGCGCCGCTGGTCCTGAAGTCCGACAACGGCAGCCCCTTTATCGCCGAGGCCTTGCAGGAGCTTCTCGACCGATGGCAGGTATTTGCACGCTTGTCACCGCCACGTACACCTCGGTACAATGGCGGCGTCCAGGCGGGAAACGGCGCCGTCAAGACCCGTACCCGTCGGGAGGCGGCCAGACATGGGCGCATCGGCTGCTGGACCTGCGATGACCTCGAGGCTGTCCGCCTTCAGGCCAACCTCACCGCCTGGCCGTGGGGCGACCGCGGTCCCACGCCCCAGAAGGTCTGGGACCGCCGCACGCCCATCACCTTGGACCACCGCCGCACGTTCCTTCAGTGCATCGAGAGGATGCAGACCGACGTGCAAATCGAACTGGGCTACACCCAGGACACCTTACTCGGCCGCGCCGAGCGGGCCATCGTGGCCCGCGCCGCGGCCCGCCGGGCGCTCGAATCGCTCGGCTATCTTCAGGTCCGGAGGAGGCGAATTACTCCGCCCTTTAACTCGCCGCTGCGCGCCAGAATTTCCCAGGGGCTACAGGCACTCGGAAGGTCCTCCCGCAAGCGGCGTAGGCTTGATTCAGGAGCACCTCATACGGGGCATACACAAAGAGCGTGGGCAATGACAGATATCACTGGGGGGCAAGGGGGATGATATGGGCAGGCACGGCAGATGCAGTGTTAGGGCCCTACGCACGATATTCTGGACCTCGATAGGATTGTTCGCACTGCTCTCATTAGGATGCTCTGGTGGTTATGCCAAAGGCCAGGGATTCCTTTTTTCTCCCAGGGGCGAGGAATACCTGTGGCCTTCCGACCGCTTGTTTCGGCAGTTGCTGGCTGCCAACGGCGAGGAACAGAGGGCCATGATCAATCGCATGGTTGAGGTACTTGAGAGGCCTGGCGCCTATTCCCGCCTTGTAGCGGGTTCCGCGTTGATGCGTCTTTTCGAGTGCCGCCCTGAGGCCATGTCTGAACGGGCTGCTCGCGCGCTGGTCGCCAATACGATGAGAATAGCAGGCGAACCCGCGATGCTGCGGGGGCCTTGCAGTTGGTTCCTTTCCGGTGACTTGATTGTCCATGACCCAGCGATGGTTGAGGTTATCTTACCGAGGGTGGTTATGCATATAGATGGAATGGACATTAGTCTTAGGGAAGAGTTGCCAAGAGGCTGGCAGGGTGAAGAAGGCCGGGTTGAGGTCGATGGGAAGGTGATTATCTCGACAAGGCAGTATATGGGGCGCAGACCGCAAGAATTTGCATTTCCGAAGTTTTACCTGCAGCCTCCAGAGATTCTTGGAAAACATAGGCTCGTATCACGAGTAACCTTGGTCACGCCAAACGGCATTAGGATCCCCTTGGAGGGCGCCGTTGAGTTCGAGGTGATGGATGACAAAGCGTGGAAGGACTGGGTGGAAAGGCAGGAAAGGATTGAGTAGTGCATAATTGGTTAAGTGGGCCACTGAAGCAGGCCAGGGGAATTGAGTTCGCTGTCCGTTAGGTGCAGCGAGGGTGCGGGAACATGGTTTTTGCGGCTCTTTTGCGTGGCGCGAGGCGTGACATGCCAGGTCGAGTCGGACGCCGGGCGTGCCCTTGATGAGCGTCTGTGGCTTGACCAACAGGCTTGCCACAACCTTCAAGTGAGGTAGAATCGCTGCCCAACAGCCCACGACAGTCGCGGGCCGAAGGGGAAAGGGGACTCTCGGATGAGGCCCTGCTCCTACAACCTGATACCCTTCGTCCTTTTCTGGATCCTGCTCTTCCTGGGCCGGGGCGAACTCGGCCTCAAGTGGATCGTGATCCTCATCGGCTTCTGGGTGGGCGCTCTGGCCGGCATGATGTGGGTCGACCACGTCTGGCCGGGGGCGGGGCGCGGCATCTTCATGAGCCTCCAGGGCATCGTGGACGTCGTATTGGTTCTGGTCATCTTCAAGGGCGACATCCGCATCTCGTAAGGGCGAGGTATGCAGACAGCACGGGCGCGGCCCGCCAGACAGCGGCGGGTCTCCGCGGCGCTCCGACGCGAAACGTGGGGCGGGGTTGGCAGGACGCTTGGGAGAATACCTCTCATGCGGCGTCGCGCCGGTGAGGGCGGGTCAGCCTTCGCGCGATTCGTCGGCCACGCCGAGCGCGCGGCGGAGGCGCTCGAGCACCCAGAACAGGTACGGCGCGAGGACCGCCGCGTACAGCGCGTCCAGCAGCGCCTGCTCGATCGACCGGCCGATCGCCGGCGACGCGTCCTCGAGGTACCGCGTCGCGAGGTACCACAGGAGGTGCGTCGCCGCCACCACGCCGAACGCGAGAAGGAACTGCGTGAGCACGCGCGTGCGGCGGAAGGCGCCGCGCCCGTGGCTCAGGCCCGTCAGCACCAGCGACACCAGGAGCGCCTGGACGCCCAGCCGGCCCGAGACGCTCACGACGTCCGACGCGAGGCCCAGGCACCAGCCGACGACGAAGACCTCGTACGGCTCCAGGTACAGGGCGAGGAAGAGGCCCAGCAGCAGCACGAGGTCGGGCCGCGCCCAGTGGCCGTCGACGGGCACGGCCAGGCCTCCCGGCCGGAAGGCGGCCGTCTGGAGGACCAGGCAGGCATACGCGAGAATCGCAACCAGGAGCCAGCGCACGGTTGCTGCACCTCGGGATTGGCCATCGCCGCGTTCAGCCGTCGCCGCCGCGGCGATGGTTGTTCGCGGCATCCCCGTCGCCGCAGCGGCGAGTATGTGTCTTGCGCCGTTTCTTTACAGGTGCCACGGGTTGCCCGCCACGGCGGTTCTTCGACTTGTCAACCCGTGGTTATCATGGTTTTCTTCCCAATGGTGTAACACCATAGGGTAAGAAGACTACATTGACCACGGGTTGGCAAGTATGTGTTTAGCGTGGGTGGCACGGTCACGCGCCGTTGCGTGACCGTGCTTGCTTCCCCATGTGACCGTGCACGGCCACGCAACAGCGCGTGGCCGTGCCACCCGGCAATCTCGCATCACGCCAAACACGTACGTTGGCAAGCAACCCCTGGCACATGAAGGGCGGATAAGCCAAACATGTACACCGGCGACGGCTAAACGGGCATGGCACGTGCCTCGCGCGGCGCTACTTGCGGGGGGCGACCTGGAAGTCCGGCGAGAGAACGTACACCTGCCGGGCCTGGCTCAGCGGCACGCGCGGTTCAACGACAAGTTCGTAGAACACGGCGGCCGGTTTCAGGTCGCACCGGACGACGCGGCCGACGATCAGGTAGGGCGGCAGGTTGGACTCCGGCGACGGGCTGGTCACGACGAAGTCGCCGGGGGCCACGTCGCTGGCGCGCGGAATGCCCTTGACCAGCACGGCCGTCCCGTCCGGTGCGCCGCCCGCCACCCCCTCGGGGCCGGCGCGCCACTGCCCGTTTCGGTGCGTGATGACCTGGACCATCAGGGCGGCCCGGGGGTCGGTGACGAGGCGGACCGTGCTCGCGAACGGCCCGACTTCGTCGATGAGGCCGACGAGTCCCGCGGCGGTCAGGATCGGCTCGCCGCGCTGGAGGGCCTCGCGTCCGCCGCGGTCGATCTGGCAGGCGATGACGGCACTGTGCTTGCGGACGCCCTTGTCGGCCCCTTCGGCCAGGCGTGCCCCGGCGTGCCCACCGGGGACCTCGGGCGCGAGCAACCGCCCCGGGATAAGCCGGCACGGCAGTCCGTCGAGGCCGTCGCGGATTTTGGCGAGGTCGCGGACCTGGCGGTCGTACTCGCCGAGGACGGCGGCCGCCTGCGCCAGGGCGTTCTCGAGCGACGTCACCCGGTCCT
>JAPLML010000516.1 GCA_026387055.1 Planctomycetota bacterium
CGGCCAGCTCGCGGCTGAGCGCCTTCAGTTCATCGAGCGATTCGAGTCGCTTCATGATTCGCCGGTCCGGTAACTCTGGAGGATGCTCTGGACGCGCCGCGGCGTCAGCTTGCCGAAGTACAGGTTGTCGATCATCATGGCGGGCGCGAGGAAGCAGGTGCCCAGGCATGCCACGGTTTCGAGATAAAACATGAGGTCGGGCGTCGTCTCGCCCTCGCCGATGCCCAGCCCGCGCTCGACGGCGTCGAGCACCCGCCCCGCGCCCTTGACGTGGCAGGCGGTGCCGCGGCAGCAGCGGACCGTGTGTCGGCCGTGCGGCTCGGTGTAGAACTGGGCGTAGAACGACAGAACGCCGTAGACGCGGCTCAGGGGGATGCGGGTCCGGCGGCTGATCTGGCGCAGCGCCGGCGGCGGCAGGTACCCGAACTGCTCCTGCACCTCCAGCAAGACCGCGATGAGGTTGGAGTCGGGCGAAACCGCCAGGCGGTCGAGCGCCGACGCGATCTCCGTGTCGGACGGGCCGGGGGCGACGCGGGAAACTTCGGTCATCGGAAGCCTCTGCAAGCCGTAGGTTCTATGCTAACCGCCCCCAAAGTATAGGGCGGCCCGGACCGCGATGCAAGGGGAACGTGCGGTTACAGCCGCTCCGCCAGGACGGCGACGATCCGCTCGGCGGCGTGGCCGTCCCACAGCGGCGGAATCTGCGGGCGACGGCCGCGCCCGTCCATCACCTCGCGATACGCCGCGAGGATCTTCTCGGTGTCGGTCCCCACGACCCGGTTCGAGCCCACCTCGGCCGTGATCGGCCGCTCGGTGCTGTCGCGCAGCGTCAGGCACGGGACGCCCAGGACGGTGGTTTCCTCCTGGATGCCGCCGGAATCGGTCAGGACGAGGCGGGCCGAGGACATGAGTTTGAGGAAGTCCAGGTACCCGGCCGGGTCGATGAGCCGCAGGTTCTTCATGGCGGCCGCGCGCCCGGCGGAGGGGCCGCCCAGGTTCTTGCGCGTCCGCGGATGGACGGGGAAGATGATCGGCAGGTCACGCTGGATGACCTGGAGGGCGTCGAGGATGCGGCCCCAGCGGACCGGGTCGTCCACGTTGGCGGGGCGGTGGAGCGTGAGCACCGCGTAGCGGCCGGGCGCGATGCCCAGGTCGTCGAGGATCCGCGATGCCTCGGCCTTGGCCCGGTGCGCGAGGAGCGTGTCGATCATCACGTTGCCGACGAGGAATATCTTCTCGGGGGCCACGCCCTCGCGCCGCAGGTTCTCCACGCCGCTCGGCTCGGTGCAGAAGAGGAGGTCGCTGACCGAGTCGGTGACCAGGCGGTTGATCTCCTCGGGCATCGTGCGGTCGAAACTGCGCAGGCCCGCCTCCACGTGGACCAGGCGGACGCCGAGCTTCACCGCCACGAGGCCGCAGGCCAGGGTGCTGTTGACGTCGCCGACCACGAGGACGGCGTCGGGGCGGTGCGCGAGCAGAAGCGGCTCGAAGGCCCTCATGATGGCGGCCGTCTGGCCGGCGTGGCTGCCGGAGCCGACCTCCAGGTTCACGTCGGGCTCGGGGATGCCGAGCTGGCGGAAAAAGAGGTCGCTCATCCGCTCGTCGTAGTGCTGGCCGGTGTGGACGAGGAGCGGCGCGATGCGGGGGCACGCCTTGTAGGCCCGCATCAGCGGCGCGATCTTCATGAAGTTCGGCCGCGCTCCGACCACGTTGACGATCTTCATCCCGGGGTCCCCGAAGCCTTGGCGCAACGGCGGACCGATGGTATCAGCCAGCGCCGGGCGTTCAAGCAGGAAGTTTGCGGCGGTGTCAAAGGGAGGGCAGTATAATCACACTTGGTGCCGTTTGCGCCAAAGGGGCCATGACTTCTCCAGCGGGGTGCGTGTGCCACGGCTGGCTTGTCCGGCCGTGCCGTCCGCTGGGCGATGGGAGGGTTCGTGGCGGGCCTGGACACTATCCTCGGCCGCCCCCTCCACCGCCGCAAACCCGGTCCGCCCGCCGGCCACAAACGCAAACGGAGATAACTTTTGCGTCCCCGGAACTCGCCGGAACTCCATATCTGCCAGCCGCATGACCGTTGACGCTGGCCCTGCGGCGGGTATATTGACACTCCCATGACCGCCCCGCCCGACATCGCCGCCCGCCACTCCTGGCGCTGGCCGGCGGCCTGCTACGCCCTCGGCGCGCTGAGCGCCGGGATCGCACCGCTCGTCGTGCGCCAGGTCGCGCGGCGCCGCGGCCGCCCGGCCCTGCACTTTCACGCGACGCAGGCGTTCTTGTGGAACCTGCCCGTGACTGTGATCGCGTGCTACCTCCCCCATTCCTTCCTTGGGGCGCCTCTCGCCCACCTACTCGCCGGCGCTTTGGGACTCCCCTTCCCCAGCGCGGTGCAGGCGCTGGTTGCAGGACTGCTGGCCGTCAACCTCGCCCTGAACCTCTGGGCCACCTGGTGCGTCGCGCGCGGCCGCTTCTTCCACTTCCCTTTCATCGGCCGGCTGCTCACCGGCTGGGGAGGAATGCGCGCCAGCAAGAAAGACGCGGATGCCGTGATCGCCGAATACGGACACCTCCTCGATGCCCCGAACCTGCCGGGACAGTACGCGGCATGGTTCCTGTGGTTCCGCGGCTACCTTCAAAGCAGAAAAGGCGAGGCCGATCTAGCCATCGCTGACTTCTCCGCGGCGCTAGAACTGCCTGGCGCCCGCCGCAGTACGCGCATCGGGGCGCTCCACTATCGGGCTTGCGAGTGGTTCGGCAAAGCCGAGTGGGACCGCGCCATCGCAGACTACACGGGCCTCCTCGCGATGGGATTCCGGGGCTGCCTCCTCCGCGCTCAAGCCCTCAACGGTCGAGGGACGGCTTGGCGCCGGAAGGGCGACTTCGACAAGGCTATTGTCGATTTCAACGAGGTCCTCAAGCTACGGTGGGTTCCGGCGAACCAAAGGGCCTGGGCGCTCGGCGGGCGACTCGGCGCGCAGGCCAGGAACGGAAATTGGGACAAGGTCATCGCCGACGCCACCGCCGTCCTCGAAACGCCTCGTCCCGAGCCTCAGTACCGTGCTTTTGCCCTCAACAGCCGCGCCCTTGCCTGGCGCCAAAAGGGCGACCTCGACGCCGCCCTGCGCGACTGGACAGCCGTTATCGACATGCCGCAGGCCCCACCCGAGCAATGGTCGCACGCCCTGACCTGCCGCGGCATCACGCTGGCTGAGCGGGGGGAACTCGACAAGGCCATTGCCGACCTCACGGCCGTCATCGAGTCGCCGGAAGTAACACCCGAAGACAAAGTGTTGGCCCTGGAATGGCGCGCGCTCACATGGCACCGAAAGGAAGACGGCCAACGCGAAATCGCGGACTACAGCACCATTCTGGAGATGGTTGAGGCCACCGGTGAGCAGAAAGCCTGGACCCTTGCCCACCGGGCCTACGCCAGGAGCTTGACCGGAGACGCCGAAGGGGCCTTCTCAGATTGGATCGCCGTCATCGAAAGGCCGGGCGTCACCCCTGACGATAGGGCCTGGGCACTCCTCGAACGCGCATGCTGGTGGAACACCAAAGGCGACTCGGTCAAGGCCGTCGCCGACTGCACGGCCGTCCTGGAGTCTCCGGATGCCCCGGCCGACCGGAAGCCCCGGGCCCTCTGTCTGCGAAGCGTGGCCTTGGTCCAAGGCGGCGAACCCGAGAAGGCCATAGCCGATTTGGACCGCGTCATCGGGACACCCGAAGCCGACCCCGAGCAGAAGGCTTGGGCCATGGCTTGGCGGGCCTCGGCCCGTGATGCCATGGGCGACCGCGACCTTGCGACAGCCGATTGCACCGCCGTCATCGAGTCGCCCCACGCATCGGTCGAAGACAGGGCCTGGGCGCTCGGCCTTCGCGCCTACAACAGGGACTTGGCGGGAGACTATGACGGCGCGGTTGCCGACAACACGGCCATCATTGCGATGGATGGTGCCCCGGCGAGCAACAAGGTGAACGCTCTTGGGAAACGCGGACGGCTGCGCCTCGAGCGCGACGACCTGGAAGGGTCGATCCGCGATGCGCAGGCGGCCCTCAGGCTCAGCCCGGGCCTCCTGTGGGTCCGATTCAACCTTGCGTTGGGGCATCTTCTTGTCGGCTCCCTGGCTCAGGCCTGCACCGCGTACAGGCGCGGCGCCGCCGACCCCGCGGCCACAATCGAAGACCTCGCCGCCGCCCTTGAGGACATGGAGGACGCCCTCGAAGATCACGGTCCCATCGAGGGGGCCGACGAGATTCGCGCCATGCTCAGGAATCGTCTCACGGAATTGGGCGGCGATGCGTAGGTCGCGGGGGGGCGGCTGGGCGACTTCCGGGGACAATAATCAATAGCACGACCCTGCACAACGTGTTCGTACCGGGCGCAGGAACAGGCGGCAAGACCTGCCCGTGCCGGGCCATGATGGCGACTTCTGATGCTGTTCGTCGCTTCCGATTGCCAGTTCCCGGTTCCCGCCGTTGGTGTCTTTGGCCGCGCCTGCAACACGCGCCCAGCAAGGTGGGCGGCCAAATGTTTCTCGGCGTCGCCCTTCGCCGTCCTGTTCCCTGGTCCCCGGTCCCCCGGCCCGTTCGGCAGCTTCTTCCCCAACCCGACCACCGACGTCCCGCCCCAATAATCGCGGAACCAGCGGGCCGGATTGTGGTTAGAAGGCTTATGCAGTGTGCCCGGCTGTTCGCCGGAAAGGAGGTTGCCATGTCCGCAAGAAGGCTTCTGCCCGAGCGTGGCATCCCGGGTTGCCTTTGTTCCTGCCGCGTTCTCGGCAGGCTGATTGCAGGCGCAGCGTGTTTCCTGCTTGCCGGTGTGGTGTTCGCCGGCGCCTGTCAAGCGGCGGTTTCGGAGATCGAGAAGTCTTACGACGGCAAGGTCGTCTCGGTGGACGTTCGCGCCCGGACCATGGACATCGAGTATCCCGGCGCCAAGGCGCCCGTCACGGTCGGCCTGGAGTCGGTGTCGCTCGAGGACCCGACCGGTCGGCTGGCCCGCCCCGAGGTCTTCAAGCTCGGCACGGCCATCCGGGTGAGGGTGCGGGAGATCACGACCACCGCCCCCGCGGACCCGAGCAAGCCTCCCGCCAAGGACAACCCGGTCAAGAGCTCCGTGGAGACGGTGGTCAAGGAGATTCGGTTGGTCGCGGCGCCGTCGGCGAACACGGGCGGCGCTCCGGCCGCCACGCCGGCCGTGAAACCTCCGCCGACGCCCGCGACGACTCCGGTGGCCACGCCCAAGCCCGCCGTATCGCCCACCAAGCCCCCGACGCCCGCCGTGCCGGGAACGGCGGAAGTGATGGCGGGCCCGCCGCAGGAACTGGCCGCGGTGACGTTCCCGGCGGGGACGGCCCTCGTCATCACGCTGGCCGAGAGTCCGCAGTGCCAGGCTGAGACGGTCACGATGCGCCTGAAGTGCTACAAGGCTTCGACGAGCGCGCCCGACGTGCAGCCCGACGCCGCCGCCCTGTTCTACGTGACCGAGAACGCCGACCTCACGGCCGGCGAGCGCGACCTCTCGGGACCCCGGGGCACCGTGAACTTCTGGCGGGACCTTCTGGAGTCGACCAAGACCTTCCTGCCCTTCTCCGGGCAGAACAAGGAGAAAGGGCACGAGGTCTCCGCGGCGATCGCCAAGTTCAGCATCAGTGAGCCCTGGAAGGAAAGGCGCCTGGCGATCACGGGCAGCCTGAAAGTGACGCTCGATAAGCTCTCGCCCCGCGTGGTGGCCGTCGTCCTGATGTGTGGCGCGAAGCCGCTGAGCAACGTGCTGTGGATCCGCACCGGCCCGCCGGCGCCGGCCGCGAAGCCTGCATCGCCGGCGCTGGCCCCCGCCGCGACGGCGGTCCCGGTGCGTCCGGCCAAGCCCGTCGGCTTGAGGTAGACGAGACCTCTCTCCCTCGCGGTGTGCCGCGGCTGGTGTTGTCCGGCCGTGCCCCTATGTCACAACACCCCCTGGAAGTAATCGAGTCCGAGCGAGATCTTCCCGCCCAGGTGGCCGGCGATCGAAACGCTCACGACAAGCCCCGCGATCAGGATGCCGTAAAGCACCAGGAGCCACTTCTTCGGCGAGTGGCGCCAGGCCACGCGCGCCACCGTGGCGGCAATGACCACACCGAGCGTCGCGAGGCCCGCCTGTTCGTGGTCCTCGGCCACGTCCGCCACGTCGGGCGGGAGATGGAGCTCGTGGAGCCGAAACAGGCCCGTCGTCACGACCGCGGGCGCGGCGGCCAGGGCTGCCGCCAGGCAGTAGACCGCGGCATGGCGAAAGAGCATCCGCCGCGTGAGGACCCACAAGAGGTCCGCCGCCGCCGCCGCGACGCCCAGCGCGATCGGGAAGTGCACCAGCAGCACGTGGAATTTGCCAATGTCCATATCATGTGCCTCCTCATTCCTCCGAACGGCCGGGTGCCGCCCGTGCGAGAGCCGCCGCCGGGGCACGGCAGGCCGCGCCTCTACGCCTTGCGGCGCGTTGTCTCGAAGTCCTCCAGCAGCCGCACCACGAGCGCGGTCCAGCCCGTCTGGTGGCTCGCCCCGAGCCCCTGGCCCGTGTCGCCGTGGAAGTACTCGTGGAAGAGGACGTAGGGGTTCCACAGCGGGTCGTTGCTGAACCGCTTCACGTTCCCCTGCCACGGCGCGCGGCCCGACGCGTCGGGAAGGAAGAGGCGGCAGAGGCGGGCGGTGAGTTCGGCGGCGACCTCCTTCAGGTTCATCAGGCGGCCGGAGCCCGTCGGGCACTCGACCTTGAAGGAATCGCCGTAGAAGTGGTGATACCGCTCGAGGGCCTCGACCAGCAGGTAGTTGACAGGCATCCAGACGGGCCCGCGCCAGTTGGAGTTGCCGCCGAAGATCGCCGTGCGCGCTTCGCCGGGCTCGTAGCCGACCTCGTGGACCTGGTCGTCGCCTCGCAGCACGAACGGGTGCTCCTAGTGATAGCGCGACACCGACCGGATGCCGTACGGCGAGAGGAACTCGTTCTCGTCGAGCATGTAGGCGAGGACGCGCCGCAGCCGCTCGCGCGTGGGCGCCGCCAGGAGCTGCGCGCCCCGGCAGTCCTTCCCGGCCGTGCCGAGCACGCAGGAGACCTGGCGGGCCAGGTCCGTGCGGTGCTCGAGGAACCAGTTCATCCGCTCCGCGAACCCTTTGAACGGCCGGATCGTCTCGTCGTCGAGGACCTCCACGGCGAGGAGCGGGATGAGACCCACGAGCGAGCGGATCTTCAAATGGATATGCTTACCCATGAGGTAGGCGTGGTCGTAGTAGAAGCCGTCCGGGTCGTCCCAGAGGCCGGTGCCCCCCAGGTTGTTCATCGCGTCGGCGATGGCGATGAAGTGGTTGAAGAACTTCGAGGCGGTGTCCTCGTAGGCGTCGTCCTCCTTCGCCAGCTCGAGGGCCATCGAGAGCATCGTGAGGCAGTAGAAGGCCATCCAGGCGGTGCCGTCGGCCTGCTCCAGGTATCCGCCCGAGGGC
>JAPLML010000394.1 GCA_026387055.1 Planctomycetota bacterium
GATGTGCTCCGCGGCCGCCACCTCCTGAGCCGTGAAACGGGCCGGGTGGTGCCGCAACTCGAACTTGACCTTGTTGCTCTTCAGAAACTTGACCACGTCCATGGCCTTCCTCCTTCCGGCGCACGCGGTGTCTCGATCCGCACCCTCCATGATAGGAGGGTCGGGCAGCGCGATGAAAGGGGGCAGGCAGATTGCGGGCGGCCGGCAGGCACGGCGCACGAGTCCCGCAAGGGCCGCTCAGCCGGCGACCTCGTCGGGATGGGTGATGCGCCCGGTCAGCGCGCTGGCGGCGGCGACGGCCGGGCTCGCCAGGTAGACCTGGCTCTTGGGGTCGCCCATGCGTCCGGTGAAGTTGCGGTTGGTGGTCGCCAGGGCCACCTCGCCCTCGGCCAGGATGCCCATGTGCCCGCCAAGGCACGGTCCGCAGGTGGGCGGCGAGACGACGGCCCCCGCCTCCAGGAAGGTCTTGAACCAGCCCCGCCGCAGGGCCTCGCGCTCGATCGCCGGCGTGGCCGGGAAGATGAGGCACCGCAGCCCCTTGGCCACCTTGCGGCCCTTGAGGAGGCGGGCCGCCATGGCGAGGTCGCTCAGCCGCCCGTTGGTGCACGAGCCGATCACCACCTGGTCGATCCGCACGTCCTTCAGCTCCGACACCGGCCGGGTGTTCTCCGGCAGGTTCGGGCACGCGACGACCGGCTCGAGGCCCGTCACGTCCCACTCGAAGGTGGCGGCGTACGTCGCCTTGGGGTCGCTCTTGTAGTAGGCCGGTTGGCGCTCCAGCCGCCCGCGGACGTAGTGGCGCGTGATGCGGTCGGGCGCGATGATGCCGCTCTTCGCCCCCGCCTCGATCGCCATGTTGCACATGGACAGGCGGTCGTCCATCGGCAAGCCCTGGATGACCGGGCCGGCGAACTCCATCGCCTTGTAGAGCGCCCCGGAGACGCCGATCTCGCCGATCGTGAAGAGGATGAGGTCCTTGCCCGTGACCCACGGCCCGCGCGTGCCGGCAAAGGTGAACTTCATCGACTGCGGCACCCGCAGCCAGACCTTGCCGATGGCCATCGCGGCCGCCAGGTCGGTCGACCCCACGCCGGTCGCCATGGCGCCGAGGGCCCCGTAGGTGCAGGTGTGGCTGTCGGCGCCGATGATGAGGTCGCCTGGGCCGACGACGCCCTGCTCCGGCAGGAGGGCATGCTCGATGCCCATCTCGCCGATCTCCCAATAGTGCGTCAGGCCCTGGGCGCGGGCGAAGTCGCGCAGGACCTTCGCCTGCTGGGCGCTCGCAATGTCTTTCGCGGGCGTGAAGTGGTCCGGCACCAGGGCGACGCGCGCCGGGTCCCAGACCTTCCCGATCCCGGCTTCGGCGAACTCCCGGATGGCGATCGGGGCGGTGATATCGTTGCCGAGGGCGATGTCGACGCTCGCGTACACGAAGTCCCCCGGCTTGACCGACGTGCGGCCCGAATGGGCGGCGATGATCTTCTCGGTAATCGTCATGGACATCGGCGACAACACCCCCTTCAAGGAAATGCTAATTGTTAAATGCTAAATGCTAAATGCAAAATCAAGTAAGGCGGCGCCAGCAGGCCGTGCTGTTCATTTAGCATTTATCATTTAACATTTATCATTGTAGTTCTAGTTCTCCCCGAACCTCGTCCTCAGCCTCGCCCCGCGCCCCAGCGGATCCTTCAGGTAGGCCGCGTGACACTCGGGGCAGAGGTCGAACCGGAAGGTCTTGTAGACCTCGTTCTCCAGGTCCTCGGCGTCGCGGTCCTCCATGTCCCCCAGAAGCTCCTCAATCTCGTCGGTGGGGTCTCGCTCGAGGTCCTCGGCGGCGATCTCGAGCGGGTCGTACGCGGCATAGACCTCGATCTTGATGACGTATCGCGTGTCGGCGGCCTGTTCCAGCCGCTTGCCGCACAAGTCGCACGTGAAATGGATCATGTCAGGCGCCCCTCGTTCAGGTGACTCGCAGAATCATACCGCGCGCCGGCGGCAGTGCCAAGGGCTAAGCTGGCGCACACCCCGGGCAACCAGGCACGCCGTTTAGTATGGCGGATCGCTTGACGCCGCGCGATAATCGGCGGCGGCGGGAAAGGTCGCCCGTGCACGCGGCGTTCGCCGGAGGAGCCGGATCATGACCGCTAAGACAACGCGAGGGCTGGTCATCGTCTACACGGGCGACGGCAAGGGCAAGACCACGGCCGCGCTGGGGACGGCCCTGCGGGCGGTGGGGCACGGCCGGCGCGTGGTCTTCATCCAGTTCATCAAGGCCTGGAGCGTGGGCGAGCACGAAGCGGCCAAGCGCCTGGCCCCGTACCTGGAGATCTTCCGCCTGGGGCGGGGCTTCGTGGTCGGCCAGCCGACCGACGAGCACCTCACGGCCGCCCGCGAGGCGCTCGAGTTCGTCCGCCGGTGCCTGGAGGAGGGCCGCCACGACATGGTCATCGCCGACGAGATCCTCTCGGCCGTCGGGCTGAAGCTCCTTTCGGCCGAGGACGTCGAGTCGCTCCTGGCGGACCGGCCGCCGGAGGTCCACCTTGTCCTGACGGGCCGCGGCGCCTGGCCGGGCCTCATCGAGCGGGCCGACCTCGTGACCGACATGAGGCTCGTGAAGCACCCGTATGAGAAGGGCGTGGAGGCCCAGGAAGGCGTGGAGTTCTGATGAACGGAAATGTTAAATGAAAAATGCCAAATGCTAAATGACAAAGGAAGAAGCGCGCGGCCAGGGGGACTCACGCGCCGCTTGGTTTTGCATTTAGCATTCAACATTTATCATTGAGCATTCTCGGCGGAGGCGGGCGAGGCACGGCCGCCGGAAAAGACGTTGCGGAACGGCGACGCCTTCGCCGTGGCTCGGGTATAATGACGGAATCCCGGGGGAGGGCTGCTCATGGGCACGTTCACGGTCTTCGACCACACGGCCGACATCGGGCTGGACGTGCAGGGCCGGAGCCTCGAAGATCTCCTCGAGACCGCGGCCCGGGCCGTGTTCGACCAGATGCTCGAGGACTGGCCCGACAAGGTCGAGGTGCTCGACGAGGTCCGCGCGGCCGCGATGCCCGGCCTGGCGGGCGATACGGCGGAACTCCTGGTCGTGTGGCTCCAGGAGCTCCTCTACCGGTTCGAGACCGGCCGGCTGGTGCCGATGACGTTCGAGTTCGGGGGCATCGGGCCCGGCGAGGTGAGGGCGACGGTCGGCTTCGGGCGATTCGAACCCTGCCGCCACCGCACGCGCCTCGCCGTCAAGGCCGTGACCTATCATGGCCTCGACGTGCACCGCGAACCCGACGGCGCGTGGCGGGCCCGGTTCATTCTCGACGTGTGAGTGAAGGGGACGACCGCATCGCCTGGGTGATTGTGGATTGCGGATTTGCGGCGTTAGGGTGAACACGCGGCTTCTGGCCGTTCAATCCGCAATCCGCAATCCGCAATTCGCAATCCGCAATTGAGCGAGGCGTCACAGCGCATGTTTGGAAAGGACTGACTATGCCCGGCGAAGCCTTCACCGGCCCGCTCGAAAAGGTGGGCGACTGCAAGTACCGCATCCCGAAATCCTACAAGCCCGGTATGCGGGTCGACGGCCTCATCTATGCCGACGAGGTGCTGATCGAGCAGATCCGCCGCGACAACGCCCCCGACCAGGTTGCCAACGTGGCGTTCCTTCCCGGCATCCAGAAGGCCAGCCTCGCCATGCCCGACATCCACTGGGGATACGGGTTCCCGATCGGCGGGGTGGCGGCGATGGACCCGGCCGAGGGCGGCGTGATCTCGCCCGGCGGCGTCGGCTACGACATCAACTGCGGCGTCCGGGCCATCCGCTCCGACCTCACGCGCGAGGACGTGCAGCCGCGCGTGGAGCAGATCGTCACCGAGTTCTTCACCCGAGTGCCCTGTGGCGTGGGGGAAGGCGGCACCGTGACGTTCAGCCCGTCGGAGATGCGCCGCGTGTGCCTCGAGGGCGCGCGGTACGTCGTCCGCCGCGGCCACGGGTGGGAGGAGGACCTGGAGCGGACCGAGGCGGGCGGGTGCATCGAGGGGGCGGACCCCGACGCCGTCTCGAAGCGGGCGTACGACCGCGGCAAGGACCAGGTCGGCTCGCTCGGCGCGGGCAACCACTTCCTGGAGGTCCAGGCGGTCGACGAGATTTTCGACGAGCGCGCCGCCGAGGCGCTCGGCGTGGCCAAGGACTCCGTCACCTTCATGATTCATTGCGGCAGCCGCGGGTTCGGCCACCAGGTCTGCGACGACTACATCAAGACGATGCGCGGGGCCGCCCGCAAGTACGGCTTCGACCTGCCCGACCAGCAGCTTTGCTGCGCGCCGGTCGAGAGCGAGGAGGGGCAGCAGTACCTCGGCGCGATGCGTGCCGCCGCCAACTACGCCTGGGCCAACCGGCAGCTCTTGATGGCCCTGGTGCGCGAGGCGCTGTCGCGCGTCTTCGGCAAGCCCGCCGAGCGGCTCGGCCTGCGTCTCATCTACGACGTGGCCCACAACATCGCCAAGATGGAGACGCACACGGTCGACGGCCGGGAGCGGCTCCTGTGCGTTCACCGCAAGGGCGCGACGCGGGCCTTCCCGGCGGGCCACGCGGAAGTGCCGCGGGTGTACCGCGACGTCGGCCAGCCGGTGATCATCCCGGGCGACATGGGGCGGTACTCGTTCCTGCTGGTGGGCCTGCCGGGGGCGATGGAGGAGACGTTCGGCTCGGTCTGCCACGGGGCCGGGCGGGCGATGTCGCGCACGGAGGCGACTCGGCGCGTCAGCGGCGAGCAGGTCCGGCGCGACCTGGCCGCCAAGGGCATCGTTGCGATGGCCCGCAGTTGGAAGGGACTGGCCGAGGAATACTCGGGCGCCTACAAGGACGTGGCGGAGGTCGTGCAGGTCGTCGAGCGCGCGGGGCTCGCGCGGCGCGTTTGCCGCCTTCGGCCCCTCGGCGTCGTCAAGGGATAGCCGCCAGCCGCCGGAGGCGGCGCCCCGCGCTTCACAGAACGAGGAAGTCCTGCGATTCCGGCATCATCATCGCCGGCGGCGGAGGCTCGTTCTGGAGCTGGATGGTCGTCCCACACCAGGCGCACCGGACGGACTCTTCGCGCTGGACCTGATCGAGGGTGGACATGAGTTCGGCTTGGCAGTGCGGACAGGAGAGGGGAACCAGAATGTTGAAACGCCTCTGCATCTGAGTCCCTCCTACCGGAAAGTTAATTGTTATTATACCACCGGGCAATCGCCGATGAAACTGGTTGAAACAAATTCGCGCCCGGCCTATCCTAAGGCATTCTTTCCGGGTCGTCGTCCGGAAGGACCCGCTTCGGGCGGCGCCGTCGGGGCAACAACCGAGGAGTACGGCGATGAGATTGCGCGATTTGCTCGATGAGTCGGTGGTCAAGGTCGACCTGAAGGGCCTCGAAAAGGAGGAGTGTTTCGAGGAGATGATCGACCTGCTGGTTCGCGCGGGCCGGCTCAGCGACCGCGCGGGCGCCCTGGAGGCCGTCCGCCAGCGCGAGGCCCAGGGCACCACCGGCATCGGGCAGGGGGTGGCGATTCCTCACGGCAAGCACCCGTCGGTGCCGGCGCTGACGGCGGCGCTGGGTGTCTCCAAGAGCGGCATCGCGTTTGATTCCATCGACGGGGCGAAGGTCCACCTCGTCTTTCTGCTCCTGGCGCGGAACGATGACCCCGGTCCTCACGTCCGGGCGCTGGCCGAAATCGCGCGGCTGATTCAAACCCCCGGCCTTTACCGCAAGATGGCGGGGGCCCGGTCGGCCAAAGAGGTCCTGGATTTGCTGGACGCGGAAGAGTAATGCCGGCAGGGGGCGGGAGCGCGGCGATGCGCGACGTGATACAGAAAATGCTGGAGGCCGAGACCGAAGCCAAACGGATTGCCCAGTCCGCCGACGCCGAGGCCGAACGCCTCGTCGCCGAGGCGCGGGCCGAGACGCAGGCCGCCGCCCAGCGGGCCCGCGAGGCTGCCAAAGCCGAGGCCGAGAGGATCGTGGCCGCCGCTGTCGAGGAGGCCGAGCGAGAGAAGACCGAGCGACTGGCCAAGGCGACGGCCGAGATTGAGGCCTCCGTCCGCTTGGACGACGCCGTCCTCGGCGGCGCCGTCGAGGCCGTGGTCCGGGCCGTGGGCGGAGTTCACTAGTGCTCCAACGCCACTTCGCGCGGCGGGTCTCCTGACCCGCCGCGCACCTGTGTTATCTCGCCGCCCGGGGGCAATTGCCCCGCGGTGGGTCAGGAGACCCACCGCGCACGAGGTTAAGTGGCGTTGTAGTACCAGGTGTTTCAGGAAAACACGTTCCATGGATGTTCGGTTGATCACGGGACTGGATTACGTGGCGGCGGTGCTTCACGGCCGCCGCAGCCGCATGGCCGAGGGCGAACGCCTTGCCGGCCTGTGCGCCAGCCGCTCGATCGGCGAGCTGGCCCGCGCCCTTTATGGCGAGACCGCGATTGCCTCGGCCGTGGAGCTTCAGAAGCGGCTCATCCTCGATCGCGCTACGGAACTCCTGGAGCTCGGGAAGAAACTGGAGGGCCCGGCCGCAGGGATCCTCGGCTGGATGGCCGTCCGATTCCAGGTTGAGAACCTGAAGGTGCTGGCGAGGGGGTTGGCGTCCCATACGCCGCCCAGCGAGGTCCAGGGGCACCTCGTGCCGCTGCCGGGGGACCTGGCGGTCGACGTGCGGGCGCTGGCGGCGGTGGCGGCGGTCGAGACGCTGGTGGAGGTCATCAAGCAGCCGGCGCTGCGCGACGCGGTCGTGGCGGCGCTGCCGCTCGTGCGCGCCCACCCGCGCTCGTTCTTCCTCGAAGCGGCGCTGGACCGCGGGTACTTTACGGAACTCCTCGCGCGTGCCGAGGCCGTTGCGGGAGACGACCGCGAGGACGTCCTGAC
>JAPLML010000370.1 GCA_026387055.1 Planctomycetota bacterium
GACCTGCACAGAGCACGGCCACGCAACGGCGCGTGGCCGTGCCACCCGGGTTATCTGAACCAAGCACCTGTAACTGAGGGGTTACCGGCCGGCGGACAACTCGCTTGTAAAGCGGGCTCGGGGCGCGTAAGCTTCCGACGAACGTGAACGGCCGCGGGGGCGGCCATCGAAAGAGGCGGAAACCCTTATGACCACCCGTGTCAGGCGGCTGACGGCGGCGATCCTTGTCGTCCTGGCGGCAATGGCCGGGCAGGCATTCGCGGCCGCGGATAAGGAGATAAGTCCACAGTCATCACGGCTTGACAAGCAAGCCGTGGCACGCGTGGAGTTCACCCAGGAAACGCTGCCCAACGGTCTGGTGGTCATCTACGCGCCGCTGCACCAGGCGCCCGTGGTGCACGTGCGGGTGCTGTACCACGTGGGGAGCAAGGACGAGCGGCCGGACCGCCGGGGCTTCGCCCACATGTTCGAGCACATGATGTTCCGCGGCTCGGCCCACGTGAAGGCCGAGGAGCACATGAAACTCATCGGCATGGTCGGCGGCAACTCGAACGCCTTCACGAGCTTCGACCAGACGGTGTACGTCAACACGATCCCGTCGAGCCAACTGGAGCTCGCGCTCTATCTCGAGGCCGACCGCATGGCGAGTTTCCGCGTCTCCGACGAGATCTACCAGACCGAGCGCAAGGTCGTGACCGAAGAGTGGCGGATGAAGCAGAACCGCCCGTACGGCAGCATGTGGGAGGACTTTGCCAAGACCGCGTTCACGAAGTCGCACTACCGCTGGACGCCCATCGGCGACATGGACAACCTGCGGGCGGCCCAGGCCGCCGAGCTTCAGGACTTCTTCAACACGTACTACGTGCCGAACAACGCGATCCTGGTGATGGCCGGCGACATCGATGTGCCGGCGGCCCGGAAGCTCGCCGCCAAGTACTTCGCGTGGGTTCCGCGCGGGGCGGACGTGAAGCGCGACAACCCCGCCGAACCGCCGCAAGCCGAGCCGCGGCAGGTCGAGGTCAAGTACCGCGTGCCGCTGGCGAAGCTGATGCTCGGCTACGCCACCGCGCCGTATAAGTCCGACGCCAACTACGCCCTCGGGCTTCTGGGAACCCTCCTCGGCGGCGGGCGGTCCGGCCGGCTCGACCGCACGCTCGTCTACGGCGCGAGGCCCCTGTGCGTCGACACCGGGGCGGGCAACTGGACCCTGGAAGACGCCGGCATGTTCTTCGTGAACGCCACGGTCCTGGCCGGCCGAGACCCGGCGGAGATCGAGAAGGCCCTCACGGCGGCCATCCAGGACGTGCGCGAGAACGGCGTCACGGCCGAGGAACTCGAGAAGGCCAAGGTCCAGGCGCGCCTGGGCCTCCTCCACGAGCGCGAGACGGCCACCAGCATCGCCGGGACGCTGGGAGAGGAGGCCCTCATCGGCGGCGATGCCGACAGGGCCAACAAGGACCTCGCCAAGATCAACGCCGTCACGGTCGACGACCTGAAGGCCGTGGCCGCGAAGTACCTTCTGCCCGCGCGTCTGACGACCTTGCGCGTCGCGCCCGATCCCAATGCGCCGAGCGCCGCGGAGAACCTGGCGGCGGCCGCCGCATCGACCCGGCCCGTCGTCGCCCGGGAGGTCAAGTTCCCCGAAGGGTATCCGGCCAAGCCGCCCATCGCCACCACCCCTCCGAACCCGAAGTTCCAGAAGGGCACGGAGTCGAGGCTCGACGGCCTGCGCGTCATCGTCATGCCCGACGCGCGGCTGCCCCTGGTGAACTGGAGCCTGACGATGCGGCGCGGCAGCGACAGCGATCCGCCGGAGAAGACCGGCCTCGCGGGCCTCACGGCCAGCCTGGTGCGTCGCGGCGCGGGCGGCATGACCTTCGCCCATCTCAACGAGGACCTGGAGTCGCACGGTATCAGCATCGAGGTGTCGGCCGGCGGCGATACGACGCGCCTGAGCGGCTCTTCGACCACCGACCAGCTCGACCGCGCGATGCAGATGGGCCGCACGATCCTGCGGGAGCCCACCTTCCCCGCCGACGAGTTTGCGAAGCGCAAGGAGCAGCTCCTCAACCAGCTCCGCCTGCAGGAGGAGAACCCCGGCCACGTGGCCCAGGACGATC
>JAPLML010000592.1 GCA_026387055.1 Planctomycetota bacterium
GATCCAGGTGGACCTGAAGGAGCCCGCCGCCCTCTACGCCATCCTGCTCTGGCACTATCACGGCGAGGGCCGCGTGTACCATGACATCGTGATCCAGGTGGCCGACGACGCCGACTTCATCGAGAACGTCAAGACGATCTATAACAATGATTTCGATAACTCGTCGGGCCTGGGCATCGGCAAGGACCTCGAGTACATCGAGGACTACCGCGGCCGCCTGATCGACGCCAAGGGCGTCAAGTCCCGTTACCTGCGCCTCTACAGCAAGGGCAACACGTCGAACGACCAGAATCACTACATCGAGGTGGAGGTGTACGGCAAGCCGGCCAAATGAAACGCCCGCTTGTGGTGTTTGCGATGTGCCTACTGGCCGCGGCCGCCAGCGCCGCCGCGCTTCGCCTGCCGCGGCTGGACCTGCGGCCGATGCACGGCGACGAGGCCAACCAGGCCGTCAAGGCCGGCCTCCTCCTTGAAACCGGCGTCTATCGCTACGATCCGCACGAGCATCACGGTCCCACGTTGTACTTCCTGACGCTCCCGTCGCTCGCGCTCGCGAAGGCCAAGACCTTTGCCGAGACGACGGAGTTCGACTTCCGCATCGTGCCGGTCGTCTTCGGCATCGGCCTGGTGCTTCTCGCAGGGCTGGTGGCCGATGGGATCGGGCGTCCGGCCGCCGTGGGCGCCGCGGCGCTCACCGCCCTTTCCCCCGCGATGGTTTTCTACAGCCGCTACTACATCCAGGAGATGCTCCTGGTGTTCTTCACGTTCGGCGTGATGGCCTCGGCGTGGCGGTACGTGCGGACGCGGCGCGTGGCGTGGCTCCTGGCGGCCGGGGCGTTCGTCGGACTCATGGCGGCGACCAAGGAGACGTGGGTCTTCGCGGCGGCCGCGATGGCGGCGGCGCTCGTGGCGGTCATCCTCTGGAGGCGGCGGGCGGATCGCCAGGCCGCGCCCCTTCGCCCGTACCTGGGCGGATGGCGGCTCGTCGACGCCTTCCTCGTGGCCGCGCTGGTGGCGGTGGTCCTCTTCTCGTCGTTCTTCACGAATGCCCGCGGGCCGCTCGACGCGGTCTTGACCTACGCCGGCTACGCCGACAAGGCGGGCGGGGCAGGGCTCCACGATAACCCCTGGCACTTCTATCTCGGCCTGCTCGCCAACTCGCGCCTGGAGACGGGCGCGACCTCGGGCCCGTGGTGGAGCGAGGGGCTCATCCTGGGCCTGGCCTTGCTGGGGATGGCGGCCGCCTTCGTGCGGCGCGGCATCGCCGCCGAGCACGTGCCGCTGGCGCGGTTCCTTGCGCTCTACACGATCATTCTGACGGTCCTCTATGCGCTCATCCCGTACAAGACGCCGTGGTGCGCCCTGGGGTTCCTGCATGGGATGATTCTCATGGCGGGCGTCGGGGCGGTGGCCCTCGTGCGGTGGGCGCCGACGTGGCCGCTGAAGGGAATCGGCTGCGTGCTCCTTGCGGCGCTGGCGGCGCACCTCGGGTGGCAGGCGTACCGGGCGAGCTTCAAGTTTCCCGCCGACCAGCGGAACCCGTACGTCTACGCTCACACGGTGCCCGACGTCCTGAACCTCGCGAAGTGCGTGGAGGACGTGGCGGCCGTGTCGCCGCAGGGCCGCGAGATGATCGTCAAGGTCATCACCGCCGAGAACTACTGGCCGCTGCCGTGGTACCTGCGGCACTTCAACCCGGACCACGTGGGCTACTACCATGAAGTGCCGGACAATCCCGAGGCCGGCGTCATCATTGTGGGGACCGAGCTTCAGGCGGAGGTCGATACGCGGCTGGGCAGGAAACACGGCGAGCGCCTGGACCAGGTGTATAACAGGCAGTGCCTCTTCGGCCTTCGTCCACAGGTCTTCATGCGTGTGTACGTGGCCGCGGACCTATGGGACGCCCTGATGAAAGAGCGTGCAAAGGGCGAGGCGCGATAGCCGTGGCACACGCCGGAGGGGCTTCGTGATCGACGCGCCGCCACAGGGCTTCTCGATCGGCACGGGCGGGGCAGGGGCGGGGCCCGTCCACCGCTTCTCGCACGACGCGATGGGGTCGATCTTCGAGATCCTCATCGCGGGCGAGGAGGCCGCTTACGCGCGGCACGCGGCCCAGGCGGCCTTCGAGGAGCTTGACAGGCTCTACCGCGAGCTCAACCGGTTCTCGCCGTCGAGCGACGTGTCGCAGATCAACGCCCTTGCCGCGGGCCAGGCTGTTCGCGTCGGCCTTGCCACGTTCGAGTGTCTTCAGGCGGCCGCCGCGATCTGGGCCGAGACGGGCGGTGCGTTCGACGTGACCATCGGCCGCCTCATGGCCCTCTGGCGGCCGAAGGACGGCTCGGCGCCCAGCCCCACGGCCGAGGAGCTTGCCGCGGCCCGCGCCGCCACCGGCATGCACCTTGTGGAACTGCGGGAGGCCGACTACTCGGTGGCCGTCAAGGCCGACGGCGTGCGGATCGACCTCGGCGGCATCGGCAAAGGTTACGCCGTGGACCAGATGGCGGCGCTCCTCAGGGAGTGGAGCATCACGGCGGCGCTGATCCACGGCGGGCAGAGCAGCGTCATCGCCGTCGGCGCCCCGCCCGAGCGCGAGGCGTGGACGCTCAGCCTGTGCGACCCCGACAACGAGGCGGTCTCGCTGGGCAAGATCGGCATCCGGGATCAGGCGGTCAGCTCGTCGGGCGTGTCGCCGACCTACCGCCACGTGATCGACCCGCGGACCGGCGTGGCCGTGACGGCCAACGATAACGCCTGGGCGGTGCTCCCGTCGGGGACGATCGCCGACGCCCTTACGACGGCCTTCCTGGTGATGTCGCCCCAGGAGGTGGAGCAATATTGTGGACAACACCCCGACGTTTCGGGCATGCTATGGAGGCGCTTGCCCGGCGGCGGGCGCGAAATCCTTCGCTTCGGCAAGTGGTGAGGTCAAGCGTGATACGAGATTGCCGGGTGGCACGGCCACGCGCTGTTGCGTGGCCGTGCACGGTCACATGGGGAAGCAAGCACGGTCACGCAACGGCGCGTGACCGTGCCACCCACGCTAGACACGTACGGAGACCCGCCGCGCAATGGCATGGCAAAGGAGGCCGACGATGCAACATAAGACACTGGGTTGGGCGATAGCCGCATTGATGACCTGTGGACTGGGCGCATGCCTCTATGCCGCCGAAGGCACGCCTCCGCCGGCCGGCGAGCCGGACGACGGCATCATGGGCGAGTACGCCGGCACCTACACTCCGGCCGGCCAGAACGCCGGCGTGGCGGCCGAGGCCAAGGTCATCGGCGAGGGCGGCGGCACCTTCCGCGCCGTCATCTCGGCCGAGGATGGGAAACCGGCCCTCAAGTTCAACATGACCGGTAAGGCCGAGGGCAAGACGGTCGCCCTCGTCGGCAAGGCCGGCGACGTGGAGTGGAAAGGTGTGCTCGAGGGCGGTAAGACCCTTACCGCCGAGTCAAAGGAGGGGAAGATCAAACTCGCGTTCACGGTCCGCAGGTCGCCGACCGAAGGCCAGAAGCCGCCCGCGGGGGCCGTCGTCCTGCTGCCTTTCGAGGAAGGCCAGGCCCCGTCGACGGACGCCTGGGCCGGCATGGACGGGAAGCCCTGCCCCTGGATACGGCTCGAGAGCGGCGCCATGCAGGTCCGGGGCGGCAACATCCAGACGAAGAAGAGCTTCGGTAACGTGAAGCTCCACGTGGAGTTTCGCGTCCCGTACATGCCGGCGGCGCGGGGCCAGGGCCGCGGCAACAGCGGCGTGTACCTCCAGAGCCGCTACGAGGTCCAGGTCCTCGATTCCTTCGGCCTGGAACCGAAGGACAACGAGTGCGGCGGCATCTACCGCGTGGGGGCCCCGAAGGCCGTTGCCAGCCTCCCGCCCGGCCGGTGGCAGACGTATGACGCCACGTTCACGGCCCCCGAGGTGGCGGACGGCAAGATCACCAAGCCGGCCGTGATCACGGTTATGCATAACGGCATCAAGATTCATGAGAACGTTAAGATCGATCACGTGACCACGGCCGGCGTGGGCGGCCCGATTGTGGCGCCCGCCCCGCTGATGCTCCAGGACCACGGCAACCCGGTCCAGTTCCGCAACGTCTGGATCGTGGAGCAGTAGCGCTGCGGCGGCCCGAATCGTGCGCGGCACGCGGTCGCCTTCGGCTCCCCGCTATTCATGAAAGGCTGCCGAATGTCAAGAGGCCTTCCCGATTTCGCCTCCGGCGCTTTTGGCCTTGGGGAACCTGCGTTCCCACAGCTTTTGCTCTCCTGACACGCACGGCGTCGTCGCGCAGCGTCGACAAACTCTCCCCGTCACGACCACTCCACTCTAAAGTCCCTCTGTGGCCGTTTTTTCTTCTTCTTCTTCTTCTTCTTCTCGTCCGTGCACCGGC
>JAPLML010000027.1 GCA_026387055.1 Planctomycetota bacterium
TGGTCGAGCCGGGCACGGCGATCGCGCGCCTCTATGCCGAGACGCCCAGCGACCATGCCGCGCTGGCGGGCCGCGAGACCCCGCCGCCGCCCATGGTGACCCGCGTGGCCGTCCGGGGCGACACGCTCGAGGTGCGGTTCGGCCTCTCGCTGCCGCTGCGGGCGAGCGCCACCGTCGAGGTCTCGCCGGGGGACCGCGTGGCCGGCCGCCAGCCCCTGGCCACCTACTTCCGCCCGCAGCGTTTCGATCTGAAGAATTATTCCGAGGCGGCCACCTATGTAACTCCGTTCCTCGCGAACACGGTGATCGTGGCGGTGGCCGACATGGTCCTCAGCCTGCTGTTCGCGAGCCTGGCGGCCTTCGCGTTCAGCCGCTTCAGGTTCCCGGGCAAGGCCCACTTCTACGGCATGATCATGGTGCTGATGATGATCCCGGCCGTCCTGAACCTGATTCCGATGTACGTCATCGTCAAGAACATGGGGCTCGTCACGCCGGTCCGCTGGATCAACCTCCTGGCGCTCATCCTGCCGTCGATCGCCGGCGGACTGACAGTGAATATCTACATCATGCGGAACAACCTCGAGACCCTGGCCAGGGACCTCTTCGACGCGGCCCGCATCGACGGGGCGAGCAACTTCCAGACCTACCGGCACATCGCCCTGCCCCTCTCCAAGCCCATCATGGGCACGCTGGCCATCTTCGTCCTGCTGTCGCAGTGGAATAACTTCATCTGGCCCTGGGTGGTCATCAAGGAATGGAAAAACATGCCTGTGACCGCCGGCCTCGCGCTCCTGCAGGGACAGAACCTGAGCGACTACGGGCTCCAGATGGCGGGGTCCGTGCTGGCCAGCCTGCCGCTGGTGGTGCTGTTCTTCTTCATGATGAACCTCTTCATCCGCGGCATCCAGTCCGGGGCGATCAAGGCCTGACCCTGTCCTGGTCCAGCGATTTCCGTGCCATACGGTCCCCGAACAAGACGGGAAGCTTGGAGTGGAACAACTCTCGTGGTAAGCTCGGGCCGCGGCGAGAGTACGGGAAAACGCAAGGCTTGCGGCCAATCCGCTGTGTTCGTCCAACACTGAGAACTGTTGATTCCCTCGCCGCACAAGGTACAGTCACCCTCAGTCAGCCATTCGGGGGACAATACATGTTTGCCGAAATCGTGTTGACCGCCATCCTTGCTCTTCTCCTCGTGCTGGGGGTAAGCGGCCCGGCTGCCGCCGGTTCTCCTTTGGACGACGCCCAGGCCCTTTGGCACATGGGGGAGGCCAAAGACTCGGCCGGCAAGAGCGGGCCGCTTGCGATGGAGGGTAACGTGAAGCTGGGCGTGGAACTCGCCGGTGCTGAGCGCGAGGCTTCGGTCCGCCGCGGCGGCGACGGCCGCGTGGCCAGGTTCGACGGCGGATACCTCCGCGCGGGTGTCCTGACCGAGCGTCCGCTGGGCGATTGGAGGGTTCCTGGCGGGCCTGGAGACTACCCTTGCCCTCCCCCTCCACCGACGCAACCCCGGTCCGCCCGCCGGCCGCAAACGCAAACAGAGATAAATATTGTTTCCCCGGAACTCCCTCGCGAGCGGCCCGTTGCACCTCTCCCCACCGCGGGAGAGGGCCGGGGTGAGGGGGATTCCGCACGCAAACCCGGGGCGCGCCCCTGCTCAGGCTTGCCACGCCCCCCACTTTGGTGTACACTGCCCCCCATCACGATATGACCTGCACCCGCAAAGAAAGGCGCGCTTGTGCCGCCGAGCAAACCGACAATCAATGAAGTTGATTTCTGTGGTCAGATTGCCTCTGCGGTCAATCTCCTGGTGAGCCAAGATCGGACCGCCTTCTCGCCTGTGCATGAAGCCCGCATTGAGGGCTATGGAACCGGCGAGGGGCGTCGCAAACGCAAGGACCTACGCTTCCGCGACCTGAACGGGAAGCTGGTGCTTTGCGGTGAAACGAAGTTGCCGGGAACCCTCGCGAGTCCCGCGGAAGTCGCCCGCGAAGAGAACCTTGATTTCATCAAGACGCATTTCCTGCCCGACCTTCTGCGGGACCTGGCGGACATTATCTCCGGCCGTCGGCGCGATTGGTCAATGCCCCCGGATGACCTCTTCATCCGGTCCCTGGAAAGCCACCTGGATTGGCCCGTCCAACTGGCCAGCGCTTACATCCTGGAACGAACGGAGCGCAGCAAGCCCTTCGACCTGCGTGTGCAAGGCTGGATGAGGGGACAGGACTGGACCTTCGTTCGCACCCCGCACGAGGCATGGGTCAAGGCCGTGGACAACATGGCCAAGACCCTGGCCTACGTCTGGGCCAACCGGCTGATCTTCTACAAGGCCCTCCGCGCCCGCTTCCCCGACCTGCCGCGCTTGGGGTTGCGGGCGTCGGCCAAGACGCCCGATGAAGCCTTGGCCGCGTTCAATGGGTTCTTCCAGAAAGCGGTTGATCGCAGCGGCGACTATGAGCCGCTCTTGATGCCCGAGGCGAGGGATTGGGCGACCGCGCTGGTCTTCCATGCCCCGAGCGCCCTGGACGCCTGGCGCGGTTTCCTGCGCGATATCGAATCGGTCGATTTCCACAAAATCCCGTCGGACCTGGTGGGGCGCATCTTCCTGAAGCTCATCGGCCCGG
>JAPLML010000546.1 GCA_026387055.1 Planctomycetota bacterium
CGGGAAGGACGCGAAGCCGGAGGAGTCCAAGCCGCCGGAAAAGAAGGTACGCCCGTTTGAGGAGGTCCGCGGCGAGATCCTCAAGACGCTCCTTCGCAAGGAGGCGGCGGGGCTGGCCCGCGAGCGCCTGCACTCGAACGCCGCCGAGATCCGGTCCCTGAAGAAGGGGGAGGACCTGCGCATCTGGGCCGACGGCAAGCTCGTCCGCTACGAGCCCGCGAAGGACTCCATGACCGCCGAGGAGCTCGCCCAGCTCAAGGGCATCGGACGCTCGACGCGGGGCAACGAGCAGATGCCCAACGTGGCCGTGCTGGTCACCGGCCTCGTGCCGCCGAACAAGGCCAAGATCGGCGTCATGGAAATCAGCGACGTCTTCGCCGACCCCGACGGCAACGCCTACGCCTTCCGCGTTACGGCGATCGAGCCGAACCACGAGCCGGCCGCCCTCAAGGACGTGCGCGAGAAGGTCCTCGCCGACGTCCGCGAGGCCAAGGCCTTCGCGCTCGTGCGCGAGCGCGCCAAGACGCTGCTCGACGCGGCGGCGGCCAAGGGCCTCGAAGCGGCCGCCAAAGACGCCAAGCTGAAGCCCCCCGCCGAGAGCGACTGGTTCGCGCGGGAGAAGATGGTCCGCTTGGGCAATCAGTCGTTCGCCGTGCCCGCCGTGCTCCCCGAGATCGGCGTGAACCGCCTCGTGGTGACCGAGTGTTTCCGCATGGCCGCCGACGGCCGGCAGCGCACCCTGGTGACGCTCGCGGAATCGCGCGAGGTCGTCCTGGTCGAGATGGTCGGCCGCAAGGAGCCTCGCGAGGCCGCCTACCAGCGGGACCGCGCAATGCTGGCCGACCGCGTCGGCCGCCAGGTGGCCGAGATCGCCCTGCGGCAGGCGCTCGACCTGGGCTCGATCCAGCGCCGCATGGCCGTCATCTGCGAGGTGACCGACCAGCCCCGCCGTCCCGCCGGCGGCCAGGAAGAGCCCATTGACGACACGGACCAACTCGGACGCTGACGGATGCCACAGTTGCGGGTGGCATACCCACGCCGCCTTTGCGTGGGCATGCTTTTCGCGGAGGGCGAGATCATGCCCACGGCAACAGCGCCGTGGGCATGCCACCCGGCTTCTGGCATGGCACCCGTCGATTCACATGTGGCGGCGCCCCAGGCGCTGCGATGTTGACATGGCCGCCGCACCGCGGTATAGTCTTGCGTGCATGCCCTGGGTGGGTAGGTAGCTCAGGTGGTAGAGCACCGCACTGAAAATGCGGGTGTCGCCGGTTCGACTCCGGCCCTGCCCACCAGTTTGCTTAACTGAAGTCCAACGCCGTCCGTTTATCGCCAATGCCCCGGAATGTGCCGCCAGCCGTGCGGCGTCCGCTCCCAGCGCGCCGGAACCCAGACGCCGTTGCGGTGCGGCGGCCGTTCCCAGCGCCCCGGCACCCACACGTATCGGCCGTGCTGATGGGTCCAGTACCCCGAAACCCAGACGTACCCCGGGCCAGGCGGCGGGGGCCGCCGCTCCACCACCGCCGGCGGCGGGGCTTCCGGCACCAAGATGACCTCGGCCGGCTGCTGAAGCGGCACCGGCTCGCGCACCACAACCACCTTCCTCTCCTTGCACCCGACGGCGCCCGCGAGCATCACGCCGCCGCAGATTCCCACCATCAGCAAGAGCTTTCTGTTCATGGTCCTGTCTCCACGGGCCCTGGTTGATCCGAGTACGCTCCCAGCGCTTCCATTCTAGCCGAGGGTCCTCGCCATCAGCCACCCCCAGGTGCGATGCCAACAGCCGCTTCAGTCGCCGAGCGTTACGGGGGCCGACGTCGTTCGTCTGAGGATCTTCAGACCCTCGAACCAGAGAATACTCACCGCGCCGGCCACAACACAGATCCCCAGGTCCCTGGCGTTAAGGCTCTCGAAGCGGAAGAGGTCCCTCGGCCAGGGGACGTACAGGGCCACGGCGAGGAAGGCCGCCGCCCCGCCCAGCACCCACCAGAGGGCCTTGTTCGGCATCCTCATCGTGGCGAAGATGGTGCGCGACCAGGAGCGGTTCGTCAGGATCAGCCCCAGGTTGGCCACCACCAGCGTCGTGAACGCCTGGGCCCGCGTGTGGGCCTCGCTCTCGCCCATGTACCGCGACAGGAGGAACACCCCCAGCACGATGGCCAGGACGCTGGCGCCCTGGAGCACGCTCACCGAAACGGATCGCAGGCTGAACAGCCGCTCCTTCGGGTCGCGCGGCCGCCGCTTCATGATATCGGCCTCGGCTTCCTCGGCCTCAAACACCACCGAGCACGCCGGGTCGATGATGAGTTCCAGAAAGACGATGTGGATCGGCAGGAGCACCAGCGGCCAGTCGCTGAAGAACACCGGCACCAGCGACATGCCCGCGATGGGCACGTGGATGGCAAAGACGTAGGAGATGGCCTTCTTGATGTTGTCGAAGATCCGCCGGCCCAGCCGCACCGCCGCCACGATCGATGAGAAGTCGTCGTCCAGGAGGACCAGCGCCGAGGCCTCGCGCGCCACGTCGGTGCCCCGGCTCCCCATGGCGATGCCGATGTGCGCCGCCTTCAGGGCGGGGGCGTCGTTGACGCCGTCGCCCGTCATGGCCACGATCTCGCCGTTCGCCTTCAGGGCGTTGACGAGGCGCAGCTTCTGCTGCGGCACCACGCGCGCAAAGAGGTTGACCTGGCGGATTCGCCGGGCCAACTCGTCGTCGCTCATCCCGTCCAGGTCGGGGCCGGTGAGGCCAGAGTCCGCCGACCGCAGGCCGATCTCGCGGGCGATGTTCGTGGCGGTCACCAGGTAGTCGCCCGTGATCATGACCACGCGGACGCCCGCCTGGTAGCACTCCTGGATCGCCGCCGGCACCGTCGGTCGCACCGGGTCGGCCATCCCCACCAAGCCCACCAGCTCGAATTGAAAGTCGTGCTGGCCGTCCGGCAGCGCGGCCTGCCGGAATCGCCCCCGCGCCACGCCCAGCACACGCAGGCCCTCCCCCGCCATCTCGGTGACACGGCGCTCCAGCTCCTCCGCCTGGGCCGCCTCCAGGTGACACAGGTCGGCGACCGCCTCCGGGGCGCCCTTGGCCGCGATCACGAAGTCCGTGCCGTCCGGCGATTTCCAGACGTGCGACAGGGCCAGCAACGCCGGCGACAGCGGATACTCCTGAACCAGCGTCCAGTTCTCGTGCAGGTGCTCGGTGCGCACCAAGAACCGGTCGCCGAGGACTTTCAGGGCCTTGTCCATCGGGTCGAACGGATCGCGCTTGCTCGCCAGCACGCCGAACTCCAACAGTTCGTGGAATCGCTCGGGCAGCGCCTGGGCGGCCGGATCGTTGGCGTCGAAGAACTCGCCCCCGGCGAACAGCTTGCTGATCGACATCCGGTTCAGCGTCAGGGTCCCCGTCTTGTCGACGCAAAGGACCGTGGCCGCGCCGAGCGTCTCAATGGCCGGAATCCGGCGCGTGAGCACCCGGTTCTGGCTGATCCGCCACGCCCCGAGCGCCAGGAAGATGGTCAGCACAACGGGGAACTCCTCCGGCAGCGTGGCCATGGCCAGCGCAATGCCCGCCAAGAGGCCGTTCTTCCACGCCTCGGCCGTGTTGCCGCGCATCAGCCCGTACGCCACCACCACCACGACACACAGCGAGAGGCCCATGATCGCCAGGTAGCGGACAAGCCGGCCCGTCTCTCGCTGGAGCGGCGTCTGCTCGGTATCAAGCGTCTGGAGGGCCTTGCCGATCTTGCCCAGCTCCGTCCGGTAACCCGTGGCCAGCACTTCCGCAATGCCCTGGCCCTGGGTCACCAGCGTGCCGGAGAAGACGAACGGCAGGTCGTCGCCGCCGGGCCGATCCATCGGACCCACGGGCCCGTCGAACGCCGTTTTGCGGACCGGCACCGACTCGCCCGTCAGCAGCGACTCGTCCACCGAGAGGCTTAGGCAGTGACGCAGGACGGCGTCGGCGGGAACGCGGTCGCCCTCGGCCAGGATGACCAGGTCGCCCCGCGCCACCTCGCGCCCCGCGATCCGCCTCTTCTGGCCGTCGCGGATGACGAGGGCACGCGGGCTCGAAAGGTCCCGCAAGGCCTCCAGGGCCCGCTCGGTGCGCCGCTCCTGGTAGATCGTGATGCCCATGACGACAAACACGAAGCCCAGCAGCATCAGGGCATCCGTGGGTTCGCCGGTCACCAGGTAGAGGGTGCCGCAGGCCACCAGCAGCAGGAACATCGGCTCGCGAACCACCTCCAGCCCGATCGTCAGGACGCTGCGGCGACGGCTTTGCGGGAGTTCGTTGAACCCCTCTTCCCCCAACCGCTGCGCCGCCTGGCCCTCCGTCAGGCCCGAGAGGCGGTGGATGTCGAACGTTTCAGGCACGCGCCGCTCCCTCCGACGTGACCGGCGCGCGGCCGATCAGGCGACCCACGATGAGCTTCAGGACCACCCGCGAGGTATTCGAGATGACCGGCCGTCCGGCGACGGCTGCTTGGCGCTTACCGGGGTTCATGGCAGGCCTCTCCGCATACAGGGACCTCGCGCCGATGGTCCCACGGAGATCGACCCCGCTGCCGGAGGCCCGACCGCATCCCTGAACGAGCGGACCGTCTGTTCCCAGGCAAAATCTATAATGACCGTCCCGCCGGAAGTCAACCCGAATTTCGTCAACAGGAACGGAGGCCGGCCGGTCTTTGGCCTTACATCTCGGTGGAAACGCACGATAATGGTAGGTAGAGCCCAGCGGTCGTATACCGTGCGGCTCTGGGGCGGAGGTCTCCCAAGCAGACGTCCGCCCCGAATCATGCGCAGGGCATGCCACCCGGGATACCGGGGCGTGCATCGCCACGCTGCCCAGGCCGCCCCTGCGGGCTTGGAGATGCACCCGTTCGGCCTGTCCCGCTGCTGCCGCAGGTGGCCCGAAAGACGCCGCAGCGTTGCCGCGGTTCACGTGACTGTACCCCCCATAGGGCTCGGTTCTACGGTCCTGGATCCTGGCGCGATGGGCGGAATTATCGGACGAGGCGGGATAGATTTTCGCAATCCTGGGGCGTAGTATTGAATGTCTTCTCCCCAAATCCGTCAACTATTAGGAGATTGTGCCATTCGGCAGGGTGGAAATCGTGTATAATACCATGCTTTCAGCGCCCG
>JAPLML010000755.1 GCA_026387055.1 Planctomycetota bacterium
GCCCCGTGGAACAGGTCGGCCCTGGCGAAGTTGGGGCCCTTCTGCTCGCTGCCGGCCATGGGGTGCGATCCGCAGAACCGCCAGGCGCCCAGCATCCGGTGGGCGGCGCGGACCACGGAGACCTTGGTCGAACCGACGTCCGTGACGATCGCGCCAGGCCCCAAGTGCTCTGCGATTTCGCGCATGTGCTGCTCGAAGGCCCCGACGGGCGTTGCCAGTATGACCAGGTCGGTCTGGCCGACGGCCTCGGCGGCGTCCATGTGAATGGTGTCCACCGCCCCGATGGCCAGGGCCTGCTCGAGCGACTCCATCCGCCGCCCGACGCCGGCGACGCGGATCCGCGGGTCGAACGCCTTGAGCGCAAGGCCGGCCGAGCCCCCAAGAAGCCCCACGCCCACTATCGTGACGTGCTGAATGTCCATCTCGCCGTTGGCCATGTGTGCTGTTCCGAAAAGAAGGTCTTAGGTCCTAGCTCCCAGGTCTTAGGGGGCTCGTGCGGAGTAATCTTCGTCCTTGGGCGGCTCTGCGAGTGTTGGTCAAGCCAGGCGATAGCCTTCGTCCTCGTTCTCGTCCTCGTCCTCGGCTTTTCTTTTCATTGGGTGAGCCGTCGGCCATGTTCGCTTCGGAAAAAAGGTTATCGGTCTTGGTCCAAAGCCACAGAACCCAGAACACACACAAAAAGCCTATGCCAAACCTGTCCGATTGGCAATAGGCCGGCGCGAAGGGCGCGGGGCAACAGGGGCAACAGAAGCCCCTTGCCTACGGCGGCCAGTCCCGATAGGGTTTCGCACATGCGTCGTGCCGGGTCCGTCATCGCTAATGATTCCCTTCTGCTTCTCACAGCCCTGATCTGGGGCCTTGCGTTCGTCGCCCAGAGGGAGGGGATGAACTATGTGGGTCCATTCACCTACAATGCCGTCCGCTTCGCCCTAGGCTCGCTCTCCCTCGTGCCGCTGATTCTGTTCCGCGCCCGCCGGGGATGCGCCCCCACCGCCCCCACCGCCTCCGCCCCCCGCAGGATCGGCGCCCTGTCCGCCGGACTGATCGCCGGCGGCATCCTCTTCTTCGGCGCATCCCTGCAGCAGATCGGCATCGTGCATACCACGGCGGGCAAGGCGGGATTCATCACCGGACTGTACGTGGTGCTCGTGCCGTTGTCCGGGCTCTTCTGGCGGCAGCGGGCCGGATGGAGTGCCTGGGGGGGCGCCTTGCTCTCCGTGGCCGGCCTTTTTCTGCTGAGCATGACCGATGCGCTCACCATCGAGCGCGGCGACCTGCTGGTGCTCATCGGTACCTTCTTCTGGGCGGCCCACGTCCAGGCCGTGGGATGGCTCGCGCCGCGGACCGACCCCGTGGGCCTTTCCTGCGTGCAGTTCGCCCTGTGCTCGCTCCTGAGCGCGGGGGGCGCGCTGCTCACGGAGACGCCACGCCTGCCGGACATCCTTGCAGCCGCCGGCCCCATCCTGTACGGCGGGGTGATGTCCGTGGGAGTCGCCTACACCCTGCAAGTGGTCGCGCAGCGCAGCGCCCCCCCCGCGCACGCCGCCATCCTCCTCAGCCTTGAGAGCGTGTTCGCCGCCCTGGGTGGCCTGGTCATCCTCGGGGAGAGTCTCTCGGCGCGCGGCGCCGTGGGATGCGCCGTCATGTTCGCCGGCATGCTTGCCTCCCAGGCGCCGCTTGTACTAAGGAAGAAGGCGCTCCCATGACCAGACGGGAATCGGCGGCCGCGCGCGTCCTTGGGAGGAAAGGCGGCAGGAGCCTTTTCCAGCCCGTTCGGGGGCCTGGCGTTTATGGCAGGAAGGAAAAGGTTCCTGGCCACTTTTGTCCAGCGGCTTCGCTTGGAGACGTTCGCCGAGGGCCGCGGAGTGTTGGACTGGCGCAACCGCAAGGCGGATAGGAAGAACCAGAAGCGGAAAGAGAACCTGGCGGCCGACCTGAATCGCTTTTTCCACATCGACAGCGCCCCGTTTGCCCTCGAAGGTGACGGCTGGCGTACACGGTTCAGGATTGCGTTTTTGGGACTAGTGTAGCGTCAACATCAAATGTATGGGTAGCGCAGGTTTGCCAGCCTGTTCCTGCACAGGCTCGAAAGCCTGTGCCACCCATAGAACCAATCTTGACGGTACACTAGCCCAACAAAAACAGTCACTCTCGTCAGAGTCGGCGCAGGCCCAAGAGCACCAAGGTCGCACGCTATCTCGAGGCTGCTTTCTTTGCGAGGAAGCTCTCAATGCCTTCCTTGCCATAGAACCGCTCGCTTCCATCGACTTGAATAAAGGGCATCGGCTGGATGCTCTCGATGGTCTTGGGGCACGTATAGACTTCGGTGCAACAGTCCGGCATCCGTGCCACCTCGGCAGCCAAGGCCTCGCAACCATGATCGCCCGCGATCACAAACATTTTCACTGTCGTCATTTGTGTGCCCTTATGCTCGAAGACGCGTAAGCATTTCCTCGACTGAATCGACTGGAACGATCCACTGCTGCTTCTGGTCGGCAGACATAATACCAGGTTTTCCGATCCACTCCAACAGTTTTTTTTTGTTAGGATCAAATTCGGGATCCTGGAAAACGTAGACTGGCTTCGCCTCGGCAATAGCGGCGAGCATCTCGGCTTCCACCCCACGCGAAAGCCTGTCTCTTGCCATGACTGGATCAAAGACAGCCAGCGCATCGGCCTGCATCACAAGCCGAAAGTCCCGCCAACCCACGTCCGTCCGGATCAAACCAGCCGCCTCTTCGACCTGCTGCCTGATAAGCGGCCTCTGATCCTTCTCGGGCAGTGGACCCGGGCTGAGGCCTTCCTCCACGGGCCAGAAGGTGGTCATGTCCCACCTTCGGGACAGATCGAATCTGACCCCGTCCACCTTTTTGGGGCCGTCCTCTGCCTCGGCCTTGGCTGCCGGATCTTCGAGCGCCGGCAGAAGTTGCAGTTC
>JAPLML010000143.1 GCA_026387055.1 Planctomycetota bacterium
CGGGTTCCGCGTCGGGCCGCGGAGCGACCCCGCCGCTCCACCCGTGGCTACAACCCGCCGCCCCGTTGGGGCTGACGTCAACGGCACGGGCAGGTCTTGCCGCCTGTTCCTGCGCCCGGCAGGAAGACGTTGTGCAGGATCGTGCTATTGAGTCTTGGTTCCCCGCAACTCCCGCGTGTGCTGGTCGTTCCCGACCCGCCCCTTGCATCCCCGGTCAGCGTTTTGTGCAATCCATGAGCCAAACAGGGCTGATTGTATCCTCAAATTACGCGGATCGCACAACGTATACAGCAGTGTCGCGCCGCATACTATAAGAAATTGTCATTCTAGATAAACTTTTCTTTTGACTTCCCCAATGGGTGTGCGATACTCTTGCCCCAGCTTGGCATTGCAGAGGGGAAAGTCATGTCCGGTTTGCTGACGGGGAGCAGAGCGAACGCCGCTTTTTTCTTTGTGTCGGTCGCCACGGCGACCGACGCAGGAACAACAAGAGAGAATGTCATGGGGAGATCGGCCGCGGGGCCGGTTTCCCCATTTCCTTTGGGGCGGCATGGCATGTAAGGGGATTGGCGATGAACAGCCTGAGAGACGTGGCGAGGGCAGGAGTCGTGACAGCGTTGGTGATTGTGGCCTGTGCAGGCGCAGCCAGTGCTGCTTCCTGGAGTTTTGCGGTCATCACCGACACGCAACACGCCGGCAACGTGAACCCGGACAACACCGGCAACATCGCCGGGGGCGTGAGCACCGTGGAACTGACGGAGTTGACCAATGCGCTCCTGAACGAGCCGATCGATTTCCTGCTGGTCCCTGGCGACCTGGTCCAGCGCTACCCGAAAGTGCCGGTCACCGACATGAATGCGACCCAGATGGTCAGCGGCGAGCTTGCCCTGTGGAAGAGCATCGTCCAGCCCCTGGTTGACAAGGGCGTCGGCATCTATCCCGTGCGGGGGAATCATGACAAGAGCGCGCCTGCCAGCGTCTGGACGGCGGCGTTTCCCACCCTGCCGGCCAACGGCCCCGCCAACGCCCTGGGCCTGACCTATTCCTTCATGCATGAGGGCTCGCTCTTCCTGGGCCTCGACGAATACGCGACCACGGTCGGCACGCGTCTGACCGTCCCCCAGGCCTGGCTGGACACCCAGCTTACCACCCAGCCCTGCAACCACGTCTTTGTCTTCGGACACGTGGGGGCGTTCCCTCAGGAAGCGGAGACCGGCCTTTGCACGGTCGACGATGCCGGCGGCAACAAGGTACTGGACCCCGCTGGCATCGTGGCCCGCGACGCGTTCTGGAGCAGCCTTTCCGCCTCCTACGTCGACCTATATCTGGCCGGTCATGAGCACATGTACGCCCTGGGCCAGGCCCCGGACGTCAATGATTTGCTCAGACCACTTTACCAGCAGACCTACCAGGTCATCTGCGGCGTGAATGGCGCCCCCGTGACCGGCACGGGCGCCACGTACTGGGAGACCGATAAGAACGTCACCGCCGAATACGAAGACCGCGATCCCAATCACGTCGGTTACCTGCTGGTCACGATCGATGGCGGCTATGGGATATGCGAATACAAGGTGCGGAACAACACCACCGGCCTTTTCGAGACCGTCGATACCTTCGGGATCCCCGAACCCGCTACGCTCACGCTGCTGGCCCTTGGTGTTCTGGCTGCGCTTGGCCGTCGCCGCAAAGGAGCATGATAGGAGGCCAAGAATCGCGGCCTGTGTGGGAACCACGGAGTTGGGGTGCGCTTCCCGTATCCTTCGGGAATCCGGGTAGCATGCCCAACGGCCAAGACCACTGCCTGATGTTACCTCCCCGCAGGGTGCGCGTCAACGAATGATACGTCGATGATTTGTGGCGCGGCAAGGCATACGTGACAGCCTACGCGTGCCTGAATTCGGCGAGCGTGGCGGAGAGGTCGGCGGACTTGAGGAGCGCCTCGCCCACCAGGATAGCATCGGCGCCGGCGGCGAGGAGGCGGCGGACGTCGGCGGCGGTCTGGATGCCGCTCTCGGCCACGAGGACGCGTCCGGCGGCGAGGATGCGGGGGGCGAGACGCTCGGTGGTCGCCAAGTCGACCTTGAAAGTGGTCAGGTCTCGGCTGTTGATGCCGACGACGCGTGCGCCGCACGCGATGGCCTTCTCGACGGCCGGCTCGCCGTGGGCCTCGGCCAGGACCTCCATGCCGAGGTCGGCGGCCAGGGCGGCGAGTGTCGCCATCTCGGCGAGGTCCAGTGTTTCGGCGATGAGAAGGATGGCGTCGGCCCCGGCGGCGCGGGACTCGTATACCTGGACCGGTGCGATCAGAAAATCCTTGCGCAGCACGGGCAGGTCGGCGGCGGCGCGGACCTGGCGCAGATGGTCGATCGCGCCGCCGAAGAACTCCCGGTCGGTCAGGCAACTGATGGCGTCGGCCCCGGCGGCGGCATAGCGGCGGGCGATCTCGGCGGGGGCGAACGGTTCGACCAGCACGCCGGCCGAGGGGGACCGGTGCTTGACCTCGGCGATGACGCGGATGGGGTCCGGCGGGAGGCGGGGGTCGTCGGCCTTGTGGAGGCGGAGGAGCGCGGCCGACATGGACCGCGGCGGCGGGGCGTCGCGGCACGCCCGCTTCAAGTCGGCCAGGCGCGGGGCCAGGGCGGCGACCTCGCGGCGTTTGACTTTCAGGATGTCGTCGAGGATGTTGGGCATGCGGGCCTTTCATCGGGAACCAAACGCGCCGCGCAAGCGCGGCGGCTAAATTGCGGTTGGGCCCAGACCCCGGTCATTCACTCCGTCACTCAGTCACTTAGTCACTTGCCGTTCGGCTGTCAACCT
>JAPLML010000635.1 GCA_026387055.1 Planctomycetota bacterium
GGCCGCCTCGGCGAAGGTGAAGCGGTTGAAGCTGTAGGCCTGGGTGCCCAGCCGCCAGCCGAGCTTCTCGGCGGCCGCGCAATTGCGGTTCGGATTCGGATCGAGGGGCGCCGCGTACACCTCGGTGGCGACGCGCCGGGCGGCCTTCTTGGCGGGGGCGGCGCCGAGGGTCTTGAGGATGCCCTCGGCCTCCTTGCGGGTGTTGGCGTCCTTGGCGACCTCCACGACTTTCTGCATGACGGCGATGGTGGTCTCTTTGCCGTTGGCGCCGAGCGTCTTGGCGATCTTGACGGCCGCGGCGGCCGCGGACCCCTGGACAGCGGCGTCGGACAGGCACGGCTCGATCATCTTGAGGGCGTCGGGCGTCTTGAGTTCGCCGAGGCCGCCCAGGACGGCCGTCTTCTCATCGGGGCGTTTGGCGGCGGCCATCGCCTCCTGGTACATCTTCAGTTTGTCGGCCGGCTGCACGTCGGCCAGGCCCGCCAGGCGGATGTAGCCGCGAAGGGCGAGGACCTGGTGCGTCTGCTTGGCCTCGCCCTTGGCGATGGCCAAGAGGTCGGCGGCAGCGCCGGCGTCGGGCCAGTCGGCCATGGCGCGGACGGCGGCATCCTGGATCTCGGCGGTCGGGTCTCTGACAAGGCCGCAGACGGCCGTGAGGGCCTTCGCGCCGCCGGCGCGGGCGAGGGCGCGGATCAGGGCGCACTTGGCCGGCGTGTCGGCGCCGGTGAGGCCGGCGAGAATCGCATCGACACAGGCGCCTTTGTCGGCGGCGCGGGTGCAGAGAGAGCCGAGGGCCTTCTCGGCGGCCTGACGCTCGTCGTCGGCCTTGGCCTTCGCCACCAGGCCCACGAGGGCGGGGGCCGACTTCTCATCGACCACCAGGTCGAGCGACTGGATGGCTGACAGGCGGACCGTCGCGTCGGCGTCTTCGGCGGCCTTGAGGATCACCGGCACGGCCGTCGTGACGCGGCGGGCGCCGAGGGCGTGGATGACCTGGGCGCGGGCCTTGGCGTCGCCCTTGTCGGCCTGGGCGACCAGGGCGGCGTTGACGTCGGCGCCGGGCAGGCGGTCGAGGCTGCGGCGGGCCTCATCGGCCAGCGGGCCGGCCCCGGCGGCCAGGGGAATGAGGGTCGCCAGCGTCGAGGCGTCGCCGATCTTGCCGATCGCCCGGACGGCGGCCGCCTTGACAACCTCGTCCTGGGTCTGGGCGGCGGCCATGACGGACGGCAGCAGCGAGGCGTCGCCGCGGGTGGCCAGGTCGTCGAGCATCAGGGCCTGCGTGGCGGGCGGGAGCTTGGGCAGCAGGGCCACGAGGGCCTTGGCGGTCGCGGGGCCGGCGGTCTCGCGGCAGAACCGCAGGACGGCCGTCTGCATGTCGCGGTCAGTGCCGGTCAGGAGTTCCGTGAGGAGCGGGAGGGTCTTCTCGCCGCCGGCGGCCACGATGCCGCGCAGGGCGGCCATGCGGATCTGCTTCGGCTCGGAGACCTTGAAGAGGCCCTGGTAGATGGCCGCCGCCGCGTCGTTCTTCTTCTGCTTCAGGAGCTCATCGGCGCACAGGAGATAGGAGTCGTCAAGGACGGCCTTGACGGCCGGCGGGGCGGCGACCCGCGCCGCCGCGATGGCCGTACAGGCCTCCGGCGTGGCGATCTTGCCGAGCGCAGCCGCGGCCGCCGCCGCGACGCCGGCATCCGCGTCCTTCAGGAGCGGGATGAGGGCGGGCCCGCTGGTCGCGTCCTTCCGCTGGCCGAGCGAGTTGATGAGGCCGATCTTCTGCTTGGGCGTGGCCTTCGGCAGGGCCGCCCGCATGGCCGCATCGGCCGACGGGTTGGGGATACGCTCCATCGCATACCGGGCCATGTCCGAAAGGTCCTTGTCCGTGAGGAGCGGCGCCAGGGCCGGCACTTCCTTCGCCGTGGCGATGATGCTGAGCTGGCGGAGGATGAAGCGCTTGGAATCCGCCGTGGTGTCGGCCGCCCTGAGGGCGCCGCTGAGCTTGGCCGTGAGTGCCGTGCGCTCTCCGGCCTTCCCCGCCGAGTCGCGGACGGCGTCGGCGATGACAGAGAGCGGCTCGCGGCTCTGGCCGAACTGGTAGGTCGACAGGGCCTTGAAGGCCTCGTCGAGGGTCGGCTTCGCGGCCGGCGCGGCGGGGGCGGCGGCGGCCGTGAGCGAGAAGGTCAGCACCAGCAGTCCGGCAAGCATCGTTGTCCAGCACCTCATGGCAGGCTCCTTACTCATGTCAGTTGTCGTTGCGTCGTTGGCCTAAGCGGCGACACGCGGTCGCCTTCGGCTCCCCGCTAAACGGGGCAGTTGTCGGTGAGGGTTGCTGCGTTGTCGTTTGCCGTTCATTCCGCACTTCGCATTCCGCATTCCGCATTGTCTTCATAAGTGCCAGGGCGTCCGCATCGGCCTCGCAATCATACGATCTGCCTCGGGATCGTCAACGAAACGTTCCTTCACGAGGTCCCACGTGATCTTGCGCCCGAGCTGGAGGGCGATGACGGCCAGGTGGCAGAACGAGGCCGTGCGGTGGCCTTCCTCGGCCGGGGCCATCGTCGGCCCGCGAGACTTGATGGCGTTGAGCCAGTCCTGGCCGTGGCCGAGGCTCCGGCCGAGTTGAATGTCGCCGGGGCCGATGACCGTCTTCGGGATCGCCGGGTCGCTGGCCGCGAGCGCCCCGCCGTGGATGGCCACGAAAAGCCATCCCTCGGATCCCTCGAACAAGACGCCTCGGTGGGCGCCCGTGATGCCGCAGACAACCGTACCGGGGGCGTTGGCGCTGTCAGTGATGATCTTCAGGCCGTTGGCATATGTATACTCGATGTGGTACTCGTAGGGCACGTCAAAGAGGGGGTCCTGCATGAACTTGCCGCGGGCCACGATCTCGACGGGGCCCACGAGGAGCGGGCCCGCGCCCAGGAGGGCGATGTCGTTGACGTGGGCGCCGCGGTCCGTCAGCTCGCCGTCCGAGTAGTCGAGCACCCAGCGGAAGTTGCCGTGGCACCGCCCGGGGTGGTACGGCTGCCAGGGGCGCGGCCCGAGCCAGAAGTCGTAGTCGAAGCCGTCCGGCACGGGCACCGGGCCGATGCAGCCGGACCGCCCGTCGCCCGTCGGCAGGAACGTGCGGATGGTGTGGATCTTGCCGAGCCGGCCGTTGCGCACGAGTTCGCAGGCGTAGCGGCAGTTGCCGGTGGACCGCTCCTGGCTGCCGGTCTGGAAGACGCGGCCGTAGCGCGTGAGGGCGTCGGAGGCCGCCCGGCCTTCGGCGATCGTGCCCGCCATGGGCTTCTCGCAATACACGTCTTTGCCGGCCTTGGCGGCGGCGATGGTCATGAGGCCGTGCCAGTGGTCGGGCGAGGCGATGACGATGGCGTCGATGTCGCGCCGCTCCAGGAGTTCGCGGAAGTCCTTGTAGTCTGTGCACCCGGCGTACGTGCCGGGCGCTTTCTGGGAGTAATGCTGCTCGATGCGCTTCTTGGCGCCCTCGCGGCGGCCGGTGTCGGTGTCGGCAACGGCGAGGACCTGGACCTCGTCATTGCCGAGCATCCCGCCCATGAGGCCGCCGCCCCGGCCGCCCACGCCGATGTGGGCGACGCCCAGGCGGTTCGACGGCGCGGGCCGGCCCTCGGCCCCCAGCGCCGAGGCGCGGACGATGAAGGGTGCCCCGAGGATCGCCGCGGTCGCGCCCTTCAACAGCTTACGTCGAGTGATTCGGTTCATGTTTTCTTGCCTCGATGGTTACGCGCTGCGCATTCATGCTTACAACACGCGCCCAGCAAGCTGGGCGGCTACATAAGCGCTATTGCCTTTCGCCGTTCATTACGCATTTCGCATTGCCGTTACAGGCGCCACGGCGACCGCATCGGCCTGTGCACGAGCCGCTGGGCTTCCTGGTCGTTGATGACCCGTTCCTTTTCGAGGTCCCACTTGAGCTTGCGGCCCATCAGCATGGCGATGAGGCCGAGGTGGCAGAACGAGGCGGTCCGGTGGCCGGCCTCGGCGGGGGCCACCGTCTCGCCGCGGGTCTTGATGGCGTCGATCCAGTCGCGGTGGTGGCCCTTGCTCGCGTGCAGGCGGACCTCGTCGGGGCCGAGGACCGACTTGAGGACCGACGCCGGCTCGGCCGTCAGGTGCCCGCCGTGGATGGCC
>JAPLML010000309.1 GCA_026387055.1 Planctomycetota bacterium
GAATGGGAGAGGCAAAGAGGCGTCGGAGGAAGAGGCACGGAGCGGACTTCAAGGCGCGGGTGGCCCTTGAGGCGATCAAGGAACAGCGGACGGTCAACGAGATCGCAGCGCTCTATGAGGTTCACCCGGTTCAGGTCAGCCAGTGGAAGAAGCAGGCCCGCGAGGGCCTGGCGGACCTGTTCTCCAGCGGCCGCGTCCGCGACGAAAAGGACAACGAGGATCTGCGGGACCGGCTGTACCAGGAGATCGGCCAGCTCAAGGTCGAACTCGACTGGTTAAAGAAAAAGTTCCGACTTCTCGGTGAATGAGCGTCGCGTCATGATCCACCGAGATCATCGGAGTCTGTCGGTGTCCCGCCAGTGCGACCTTCTGGGCCTGGCCCGATCGACGCTGTACTACGCTCCCGTGGCGGACGATCCCGAGGACCTGACGCTGATGCGTCTGCTGGACGAGCAGTACACGCGGACGCCGTTCTACGGGGTGCGGCGGATGACGCACTAGCTTCGGGGCGAAGGCCACGGCGTGAACCCGAAGCACGTGCGGCGCCTGCTGAGGACGATGGGCCTGGAGGCGGTGTACCCGAAGCCGCGGCTGAGCCAGGCGGCGCCGGGACATCGGATTTACCCGTATTTACTGCGTGGAATGACCATCGACCGTCCGAACCAGGTGTGGAGCACGGACATCACGTACATCCGGCTGGCGCGGGGGTTCGTGTACCTGGTGGCGATCCTGGACTGGTACTCGCGGTACGTGCTGGCGTGGTCGGTGTCGAACACGCTGGACTCGCTCTTCTGCATGGAGACGCTGCGGCAGGCGCTCGCAGAGTACGGTCAACCCGCAGGCGAGCGCAGCAACCTGCGGAGACTCCGCCAGGATCGTGGGGACGCACAGGAACGCGCGGACACTCGGCCTGGCCCACAGAGACTCGGCCTGACTCGGCCGCAAACGACAGTGTCTCAATGAACCACCACGCCAGCGTCACTACCAACGCCGCAAGCGCCAGCAGCACCAGGAGTTCCGCCATCACCATCAGCACCCCCAGCAACCGCGTGGCGGCCGTCTCGCCGGTCAGCCCCAGCGTCATCTTCTCGTTCATCGCGTGACTCCTTCTTCGCCCCGCAGGCGATAGCGCACGTGTCATCCATCCTGTACGGACGCGACAAGGCCTGCTTCCGCCGGGCGGAAAGGACGGGTTGTGGGATCCATACCGCGGTGGACGTGGGCGCCAAACAGTGGAGGCGGAACCAATCGGCACGCCACGCTCTGGTCTGACGCGAGCAGCGGAAAGGGCTGTCATCCGCAGGGGCGCTCCAGGCGGCCGGCCCGGAGCACCCCTGGCAGACTTGCCGCACTTCGGCAGGCGGTGACTGCTTTGCCGCTCAGAACTTCCACACGAGGTCAGCCTGCACGGTGAACCGGTCTTCCTTGATGTTGGCTCCGGCTGCCTTGATCGGCTCCGTCAGGAAGAGCGAGACGCCTGCGGTCATGTTGTCGGTGATGTTGTAGTCCACGCCCAACTGATGGCCTTGGCGGTTCGTGAACGTGTTCCAGCCGAAATCGCTCTCGGCGAAGTAATCCGGGACCGCGTCGGCCTCAAGCCGCTTCCACGCATACCGCCCGGACCAGTCGCCCTTCTTCTTGTTCTGCCCCACCTTCGCGCCCACAGCGAACCCGGTGTTGCGGTGCGTCGCGAGGTTGTTGTCGTTGTTCTGGACCCAATCGGCATAAGCGGTCCAGGGTAGGTTGAAGGCCTTGAATTCGACCTTGTTCGACAAGTCGAACATGTGGAACCTGGAATCGCGGATGTTGGTGTTGCCGCCGCGCCCCGCGAAGGCCCCGCCCGCCAATGCGTCATCCAAATTCGAGTACTCGAAGAAGTTGGCGGCCGCGGTCCACCGGACGTCTTTAGTGATCTGGAACCGCAAGCCGGTCGAATAAGACATGAGATCGGAATTCGACCTCGCGCTATTTTCGGGGGCGTACAACTGGAACACGCCCGCGCCGACAAACGGCGTGATCGGACCGAGGCCAGGAACGTCGTACTGGACCCAAATGCCGTCGGGGTTCACGTCGCCGTCCCAGATCATGTCGGACGTTTCCCACGGGTTGGCCATCTTGCCGGCCGTGACCGACAGCCCCGTGACGGCCTTCGGCGTCCATCTGGCGTAAGCCCGGTCGATCCAGACTGGGGTTTTCTAGAACATCTGGAAGGTCTGGTTCGTGGACGTCGGATCGTTACCCGATCCTGAAGCCAGCCGGAAGCCGACGGTCAGGTCCTCGGCCGGCCATGCCTTCTCAAACCCGAAGCGGAGGCGGAACCGGGCGCGGCTCTCGTCGTTCAGGGGGCTGGTTTCGCGCCGGCGGAACTCGTATCGCAGGCGCAGGTCGCCGGAGAACTTTAGGTTCTCCATCCAGTCTGGGGAGAACATCTTCTTATTTTCGGCCAGTGTCTGGTCGATCAGCATCTTGACTTCCTCGCGCCGCATCTGCTGCTGCTCGGCGCTGGCGCCGATCTTCGACTCCAGTTCCGTCAACCGGCGTTCGAGGTCACGGTTGCGCTGCTTGAGAGCCTCGATGGTCATCTTGACGTCTTCCGGCTCCGCCGGTGGAGCCTGGGCCATCGCCGCCGCGACGGCGGCCAGCATCACTGCGCCTGCGCCGAGAATCAATCTGGGCAACATGAGGCCTCCTTTCAGCATGTGATTGATGCCTTAGCCGCCACAACCGGCCGCGCGGCCGACCTGGCTGCCTTTCCGAGAGGGAGTATTGCCGAACCTGGTTAAGCGAATAGGAAGGAGAAGTGATGATTGCGTTAATCTTCCTACACACTTCGCACCGCGGAAAGAGATGAGTTACGTCGTCATCTACGCCTCGGGCGAAGGCGGCCGCACCCACGAGTTCGAGGTTCGCCGCGGAAGCCTTCGGGACCGGCCCGGCGCCCCGGCGGCCGCACGTGCCCGGGAGCCGGTTTTGGCGCGCCCTCTTCCCACCAGGCCGCAAGTCGGGTAGCGTTCATATCTTCGCGTCTTCTCGTGCCTGTGCGTGGCGGACGATGTCGCCGGTGCAAAGGAACACCACGTCTTCAGCGATGTTGGTGCAGAGGTCGCCGATGCGCTCCAGAGCGCGGGCCAGAAGCGTCAGCGTCAAGACGACGTCCACACCCGCCAGGTCGGACCGCTCCTTTGTGAGAGCAGTGCGGACGAACCGGCCGTAGGCGGCATCGACGTTGGGGTCCGACGCGATGACGGCGCGGGCGGCATCGAGATTCCGAGTGGCGATGGCGCGCAGCGTCTTGTCGAGCCTGTCCGTAACCTCCCGCACGAGGTCGGTCCATCCGGGATACTGAGCCAGGTCGATCCGCTCCGCGGCGACGTGTTTGACGCGCCGGCCGATGCTGGCCGCCTTGTCGGCGATCCGCTCGAGGTCATTGTTCACCTTGATGACGAAGCACAGTGTTCGCAGGTCGATGGCCGCCGGCTGATACAGGGCCAGAAGTCGGATGCACTCCTGCTCGATGTCCACTTCCTCGCGGTCGATCTCGGCGTCCTGTTCGTCCACGAGGCTGCCAGCGATGGCGTCGCGGCCCTCGGCGGCGGCCAGGGCGTCGAGCACCGCCTGCTGGCAGCGCATGCCCATGCGGTCCAGTCGAAGCATCAAGCGGTCAAGGCGATTCTGAAGTTGGGGCATGGCCTGAACTCCTGTCTGTCATCCGAAACGTCCGGTCACGTAATCCTCCGTCTGCTTCTTCGACGGCTTGGTGAAAATGACGCTCGTCCAATCGTACTCGATGAGTTCGCCCAGGCAGAAGAAGGCCGTCCGGTCGCTGACGCGGGCGGCCTGCTGCATGTTGTGCGTGACGATGACGATGGTGTAGGCGCTCTTCAGGTCAGCGATGAGTTCCTCGATCCGCCCGGTGGCGATGGGGTCCAGGGCCGAGCACGGCTCGTCCATCAGCAGCACCTTGGGTTGCGTGGCCAGCGCCCGGGCGATGCACAGGCGCTGCTGCTGGCCGCCGGAGAGGGCCAGGGCCGACTTGCGCAGGTTGTCCTTGACTTCATCCCACAGGGCTGCCGCGCGCAGACACCGTTCCACGGCTTCATCCAGTTCCCCCCGGTGGCGGAACCCCTGGAATCGCCGCCCGTAGGCGACGTTGTCGTAGATGCTCTTGGGGAACGGGTTGGGCTTCTGGAACACCATGCCCACCTGCTGGCGCAGGTTAGGGAGGTTCACGCGCCGGTCGTTCACGTCAATTCCGGCGACTTCCAGCCGGCCCTCGACACGCACGTTCGGAATGAGGTCGTTCATACGGTTGATGCTGCGAAGGAACGTGCTCTTGCCGCAGCCGCTCGGGCCGATGATCGCCGTAACGGACTGCGGGTGGATGTCCATTGTGATCTGCTTGACGCCGACCTTCTGACCATAGAAGAGGGAGAAATCGCGCGAGCGGATGAGGGGTTCGCCATTGAGAGGTCGCGGACCCGCCGCGGCAAAGAGCGTGGGCACCCGCGCCCGCACCGTCTTGTCCGGCGCCTCGGCAGTCTGAGGCATCTGAGCCGGTGAATCACCGGGTTCCACCATTTCCGCCTCCTTGAGTCTCGACGTATCACTCACGGTGCACCTGCCTTCCTACTGTCCGCGCAGCCGCATGGCCACGCGAGACCTCACGAGGATGGCTGCGACGTTCAGAATGAGAACCAGCAGGATGAGCGTCATCACCATGCCATACTGATTATGGGGGACCAGCGCGGCCAGCCGGTCGCCGACGGCAATGTGATAACTGGAGTAGGCCAGAGTACAGGTCGGCTTGGTCACGGCCGACCACGGCGGCCACGCCGTGGAGCCGATAGCCACCGCTGCCGTGAACAGGATCGGCGCCGTCTCTCCCGCCGCGCGGCTGACGCTCAGGATGACCCCCGTCAGGATGCCCGGCAGCGCCGCCGGAAGCATCACCGTCACAAAGCACCGCAGTCGGCTCGCCCCGAGGGCAAGGGCGGCCTCCTTGTAGGTCGGCGGCACGGAGCGGATGGCTTCCTCGCTGGCGCGAATGATGATGGGCAGCACCAGCAGCCCCAAAGTAAGACCGCCCGCCAAGATGCTCGAGCCTTGCGGAAGCCCGAACTTCGGCAACAGGAAGATGACAAAGAACGCCAGCCCGAACAGCCCGAAGACGATACTCGGCACACCGGCCAAAGCGTTGATGCACGTGCGGATGAGGCGAACGGCGCGGCCGTCGCCGGCACACTCCACCAGGTATGCCGCCGAGACGACGCCCAGCGGCAGGGCAAACAGGATCGCCAGAATCGTAATCAGCAGCGTTCCAAGAATCTCGGGTCCCACGCCGCCGAAGTAGTGGCCCGAGAGACTGTCGTCCAGAAAATACTGCCAGTAAAGCGTCATCTGCGGCCGGAGCATGTCGGCCGCGCGCTCCCGCATCAGCGGGAAGAGCGGCGCCAGGTCGGTCCCGGCGAACTCGCGCTCGCGCGGCACCTCAACCCGCTGGAGCGGCTGGCCCGGCTGCACCTCGACCCACTTTTCGGCCGTGAGCAGCCGCGCCAGTTGCTTTTCGGCCATGTCCCACCGCGTCGCCCCATACTGGTCCATGACGAGGGGCGGTCGGGGTCCGCCCGGCCGCGGACCGAAGAGGGCCTGGATCGCGTCCCGAACCTCGCCGAGCGCCTTCGCATACTCCGCGCGGCGCGACAGGTCCACCGTATCGACGATATGCCCGTAGTCTCGGGCCATCCTGAAGAAGCCCTCTGCGACCGTGCCCGTCAGCCGCGGATCATCGGCGTGCCTCAGCACCCGGCCCAACGCCTCCCGGGCGGCGGCCTTGTCGGTTGATTCGACGGCCTCGGTGAAATCGTCTCGCAGATGCTTCGCCAAAGACCGCAGTTCGGTGCGCTCCTGGGCGGGTGTGTCGCGCCGGTCCAACTGTTTTCCGAACTCTCGGTAAAGCCGACGGGCCTCCTCCTCCATGTCATCCGTGGCGATGCCGCGGCTGAACCGGTCCAGCATGCCGTAGACCGGCTGCCGGACCTCGGCCACCTGGACCAGTTCCACCGCCAGATCCGCCCGGTTGCCTCGCCCGAACTTTTGCATCTGCATCAGCCGAAACTCAACCGTGCCCCTGAAAAGGACCGCCGTTGCCCCGCGCCAGAGCATCGGCGCCAGGACCACCACGAGTGCCAGGGCAATCAGAAGGATGGAACCCGACGCAAGGCCGGTGAATATCCTGTCCACCGCGCCGCGAAGTCGCAGGAGGCGGCCGGGCCGAAGGGGGTCAGTGCTCGGAAGCCGGCGGATCATGGCGATGTCCCCCCGGCGCGCCGGACACGATGAAGGAAGTGCTCCGTGATGAGGTTCAACACAAACGTGAATGCCAGCAGGAGTAGCCCGATGGCGAACAGCGCGCGGTAGTGGTCGGACCCCTGGACCGTCTCTCCCATCTCGCCGGCAATGGTCGCGGTCATCGTACGGACCGACTGCGTCAGGTCCCACCACGGGCTGGGTATCTGGGCAGCGTTGCCCGAGGCCATCCAGACGACCATCGTCTCGCCGATGGCCCGCATCATGCCGAGGATGACCGCCGCGATGATGCCGCTGTGCGCCGCCGGGATGACCACCTGCACCATCGTCTCGGCCCGCGTGGCGCCGCAGGCGTAGGATGCCTCGCGGAGTTCCCTGCCGGCGGCCGTCAGCGAATCCTCCGAAACACTCACAATCGTCGGGATGGCCATGACGGCCAGGATGATGGCCGCGTTCAGCGCGTTCGTTCCGGTCGAGAGGTGCAGATGCTCCTGCATCCAGGGGGCAAGCACAAGCACCGC
>JAPLML010000226.1 GCA_026387055.1 Planctomycetota bacterium
GACGGCCTTCAGGACGCCCTTGCCGAGGTACCGCTTCTTGTCGCCGTCGCGAAGCTCGACGGCCTCATGCTCGCCGGTCGAGGCCCCGCTCGGAACGGCTGCGCGCCCCCGCGCACCGCCGATGAGTTCGACGTCGGCTTCCAGGGTCGGGGTGCCGCGAGAATCCAGGATCTCACGGGCGTGGACGCAGCAGATGGCGTTCGACATGGATAGACTGACTCCTTGGAGAATCGGCTTCGAGCCCCTCGCCCGGGCAAAGCCTCCCCGTGTTTATCGGACGTTCGCGCGCTCGGCTTCACAGATTTCAATCCACGCTCCCCGCACGGGGAGCGGCCGCAGCGCCGCCGGGGCGAGTCCGGCCCGCCTGCCGACGGGCAGGCGGCGCGCCGCGAGTATACGGCCGCGGGGACCGGAGTCAACCGATTTAGGCGCCCCGCTCGTACGTGTTTAGCTTGATACGAGATTGCCGGGTGGCACGGCCACGCGCCGTTGCGTGGCCGTGCACTTCGGACCAGCGCAAAACACGGCCACAGCTTGTTGCCACCGGTCGAGCGCCGCCGGTCCTCAGGTCCAGGGCCGGTCGGCGAAGGCATGGGCCAAGCGCCCCCGCTCCGAGTTTTCCCGCTTGATCGGCGTATAACCTGGGCTATACTTCATGAATGCCGAGTGAGGTGAGGTTCTCTGAAGTCAGGAAGATGCTGGAAGCCAGGGGCTACCGGCTGGACCGCATCCGGGGATCGCATCACGTGTTCGAGAAGCCCGGCGCGTGGCCCGTGGTGATCCCCGTTCGCCACGGAAAGGTGAACTATGTCTACGTCCGTAAGATCGCGAAACTCCAATAGCCGCGGCAAGGTCCTCACCCGTCCCTTCGACCGGGCCGTCTTGGCGAAAGCCAGGGCCGTCGCCGGCCGCTACAAGATCATCGTGGAATGCGAGAAGGGCCGGTGGTACGGCCACGGGCTGGAGATGCCCCTGGTGTTCGGAGATGGCAGGACGGTCCGGGCGGCGGTGGCCGATACCCGTGAAGCCCTCGTGACGGCGGTGGCCTACCTGCTGGAGAAGGACCAGGCGCCGCCGGCTCCGGCCCGCGAGGGCAATCGGTCGGTGCAGGCCAACGTGCGCCTGACGCCCGACGAGAAGGCGATCCTCGAATCCCGGGCCAAGGCCAAAGGTTTTCGCGGCCTTTCCGATTACATCCGCGCCGCGGTGCTGGCCGAGAGATAATCGCAGGAGGCTCCCATGGAACACCTCGTGTGGCCGGCCCTGGCGGGCATGGTCCTGGCCATGTGCGCTTCGGCGGCGGGCGCCGAGGAAGAGGAATACACGGGCCCGCTGCCGACAGGTAAGGTTACCCTGACTCTGCGCCAGGGCCACCCGCGGCTGTTCCTGACGCCCGAATCGCTCGAAAAGCTTCGCCAGGGCGTCCAGGCCGACCCGGCCATGAAGGACCTCTTCGGCAAGCTCTGCGCCCAGGCGGATCGCGTACTCGGCGAGCCGCCGGTCGAGCACAAGCTCATCGGCCCGCGCCTCCTCGACAAGAGCCGCCGGTGCCTCGACCGCGTCGCCACGCTGGCCCTCGTCTACCGGCTGGGCGGCGAGGAGAAGTACGCCGCGCGGGCCCTGAAGGAGCTGGAGGCGGCGGCCGCATTCCCCGACTGGAACCCCTCGCATTTCCTCGACACGGCCGAGATGTCCTGCGCGTTCGGCATCGGATATGACTGGCTCTATACATACATGGATGATGCGCAGCGGTCCACGGTCCGCCGGGCCCTCGTCGAGAAGGGGCTGACGCCCGGCGTGGAGTGCTATCGCGGCACGGCCCGGTACGGCTGGTGGACGAAGGCCCACCACAACTGGAGCCAGGTCTGCAACGGCGGCTTGGCGGTCGGCGCCCTGGCGATCGCCGACGAGGAGCGGCTCCTGGGCGGCGAGATCCTCAAGAGCGGCCTCCTGGCCGTGCGGCCCGCGATGGCCAACTTCGGCCCCGACGGCAGTTGGAACGAGGGGCCGGGCTACTGGGGATACACGCTTCAATATACCTCCTACTACCTGGCGGCCCTCCAGTCGGTCTTCGGCATCATGATGGGCCTCGACCAGTCGCCGGGCCTGTCGGAGGCCGGCCTCTTCCGCATCGCGTTCATCGGGCCGACGGGCAGGACCTTCAACTTTGCCGACGCCGGCGACGCGGCGGGTTCCGCGCCGTCGATGCTCTGGCTCGCCCGCACGTTCCAGCAAC
>JAPLML010000510.1 GCA_026387055.1 Planctomycetota bacterium
AAGAGCGTCAGCAGGCCTTCCGGCAAATGCAGGGCCGCCGCCGAGAGCCAGTCGACAATGAAGACCGCCGCGTTCGCGAGGACGATGAGCTTGACGCCGCTCACGGCCCGGCGAGCGCCGAAAAGCGGGAGGCCCTCGTCCTCCGGCGGCGGGTTCCAGGTCGAACGCCAGCCCATCAGCCGGTCCCCCTTCGGAAGCGCTCCCAGCAAAGGAGGGCCTTCTTCGTGATCTCGCGATAACGGTCCATCAGCATCCTAGCGGGCAACTCTGAGCTTGGTGCGCGGCGGGTCGGGCTACGTGTTTACCGTGGGGTGGCATGGCCACCAAGCTCTCCCCCAACAGGTACGGGTCGGAAGGCCCGCCGCGCCAACCCGCGTGAACAGCCGTAACGCCGGCCTACCGCGCCGCTGCCGCCGCGCCGATCCCCGCCGGCACGGGAAGGGTCACCTGGCCGGTGGCAGCCCACTCCGTCCCGCGGCACATCAGGGCCTTGCAGCCGGGGTGGGCCACCGACGTGCCGTCGTGTCCCAGAATGTTCACGAACACGCGGCCCTTGCCGAAGGGAATCGTCCAGACCATCGGCTCGTTGACATCGTTGCCGCCCTTGGCCTTGGGGGCGAACGCCGTGGCCAGGATGGTCATGTCCTGGGCGGGCCCGCGCTGGGCCTGGTAGAGCTCGTCCTGGGCGTGCGTCCACTTCTCGGGCATCCCGGCCATGATCGGGTGAGCCTTGTCGAGCACCTTGACCTCGTAGGGCCACTGCGGCCCGTGACCGGCGCCGGGGCCCTCGCCCTTGGGCGTCCGCACGACCTTGCCGCTTTCGTCGACCGTGATGCGATCGCCGAACTTGGCGTCGCGCCACCCCAAACCGATCATCTTGTTCCACGCCTCCCACTCGGGGAAAGCGTTGTTGGCCGCGTGGAAGACGACCAGCCCGCCGCCGTCGCTCATGTACTTCTCGAAGGCCTTCTTGACGTCGTCGGGCCACGGCTGGCCGTTGTAGTTGCCGAACACGACGCCGTACTTCGAGAAGTCGGGGCGGAACTTCTCCCAAGCCTCCTTCGGGTCGTTGTTGGACGGGCTCGTCAGCACGTCGACGTTGAACCGGCCGCTGGCCAGGAGCATCTCCTTGACGACCGGCGTGGTGCCCTTCCAGTCGTGGTTGTTCTGCCCGTCGATAATAAGCACGTTGATCTTCTCCAGCGCGGGGGCCGAAGAGACCGCCGCCGCCGCGGCGCCCAACACCGCCGCCACGAGCCAACTGCACGTTGTCATCCGCATGTGCTGTTCCTTTCGGGATGTCCCCTCTGGGCCGGTTCATCCATGCATGGATGAAATGCCGCAGCAACCGAGGCCAGTCTACACCCGCCGCCGCGCTGCCGCAAGGGGCTCGTTCTGCGCGCTCTCGCCATAAGCCGGGTGGCACGGCCACCCGATGTTGGGTGGCAGTGCATGCAATCGGGCAAACCACGGCCACGCAGCGGCGCGTGGCCGTGCCACCCGTCTCGTTTAGCCGTCGCCGGTACGGCGACGAACCTTAAGAACGGCCACGGCAATTGTTCGTCGCCGGTACGGCGACGGCTAAACGCCAGCGACGGCCAAACACGGCGCCGCCTTGGGCTCGGCGGCACGAGTTTTTGCTTTGAAGCGTCGCGGTCCCATCCTAAACTTGCCCGCATGGCGCCGGCGCTTCGCATCCTGGCGATCGAACCGTACTTCGGCGGACCCCACGCCGATTTCCTGGAAGGCCTGCGCGCCCGGAGCCGCCACCAGTGGACGCTCCTCGCGATGCCCGCCCGAAACTGGAAATGGCGGATGCGAGGCGGGGCGATCCACATGGCACGAGAGGCGGCCACGCTGCTGCCGCACGGCCGGACAAGACCGGCCGTGGCACACGCGGCCCCGTTCGACCTCGTCTTCGCCAGCAACTTCCTGAACGTCGCGGAGTTCAAGGCCCTCGCGCCGGAGGCCCTCGCCCGCCTGCCCATCGTCACGTACTTCCATGAGAACCAACTCTCGTACCCGCTCGAGCCGGGCAAGCGGCTCGACCCGCAGTACGGTTTCGTGAACCTCGTATCGGCCCTGGCGTCGACGGAGACGTGGTTCAACTCAGCGTTCCACCGCGACGCTTTTCAGGCGGCCGTGAAGGCGCTCCTGGCGAAGATGCCGGACTTCGTCCCGCCGGACCTCGGCGACTCGCTCGCGGCCCGCAGCCGCGTTGTGCCACCGGGCATGAACCTCAAGCCGTTCGCCGAGGGCCGCCGGAGGCCGCGCGAGAAGCCGCCCCTCACGATCCTCTGGAACCACCGCTGGGAGTTCGACAAGAACCCGGAGGCGTTCTTCGAGGTCCTCTTTTTCCTCGCCCAGGAAGGCATCGCGTTCCGGCTGGCCGTGGTGGGCGAGGCCCTGCGGAAGTGGCCGCCGGTTTTCGAGAAGGCCCGGCGCGTGCTGGCCGACCGCCTGGTCCAGTTCGGCTACATCCGCGAGCGCGAGGCGTATGAGCGGCAGGTCTGCCAGGCCGACATCGCGGTCTCGACGGCATTCCACGAGTTCTTCGGCCTGCCGATCGTCGAGGCGATTGCCGCCGGGTGTTTCCCCCTGATGCCCGCGCGGCTGAGCTACCCCGAGATCGTGCCCGCGGAACTCCAGGAGACGTTCTTTTACCGCGACGAGAGAGAGCTGCGGCGCAAGCTTGTGCACCTCCTCAAGGGCAAGGGGCCGTGGGACCGTGCGGCCGCCCTGGCCGAGCACGTTCAGCAATATGATTGGGACGCGCAGATCGGCCGGTACGATGAGGCGCTCGAACGTGCGGCGAAACGCTAGCCGGGGCAGGATGACGCGCGGCGCAAGCGCCAACCCCGTGCGCGGTGGGTCTCCTGATCCACCGCGCAGCAAACGCGACGCATCGGGCAGAATACGCATGCGCGCGGCGGGTCAGGAGACCCGCCGCGCTCGACCGCTGCAAGAGCGACTACTCGCCTGGTTCCGCGCCCACAAGGCCGATCTGCCCTGGCGGCGGACGCAAGACCCCTACGCCATCTGGGTCTCGGAGATCATGCTCCAGCAGACACAGGTGGCCACAGTCATCCCTTACTACGCGCGGTTCCTCAAGACGTTCCCGACGGTCAAGGCGCTTGCCGCCGCATCAGACCACCAGCTTCTCAAGCTCTGGCAGGGCCTGGGTTACTACCGGCGGGCGATGAACCTGCGGGCGGCGGCGCGGGAGGTCGTCGCCAAGCACGGCGGTCGTGTGCCCGATAATCCGCAAACGTTCGCGAGCCTGCCCGGCATCGGCCGATACACGTGCGCGGCGGTCCAGTCGATCGCCTTCGGCCGGCGGCTGGCGATCCTCGACGGCAACGCCATCCGCGTCTTCACACGCTGGTTCGCCATCGCCAAGGACGTGACCCGCGGCGCGGTGCAGCGCGAGCTGTGGCACATAGCCGAGTCGCTCATAGCCAAGACGCCCTCGTCTGGGCACATAGGGGCACGGTATGCCGCGCCCCTACAGGAAGCGGGGTGGCACGGTCACCCGACGTTGGGTGGCCGTGCAGTCTCGTTCCTGGCGACACGCACGGCCACGCATCGGCGCGTGGCCGTGCCACCCTCCTCTCGTGCACGCACGGCCACGCAACGGCGCGTGGCCGTGCCACCCTTACCTGCGAACCACCCCGGCGACTGGAACCAGGCGATCATGGAGCTCGGCCGCGAGGTCTGCACCCCGCGCTCGCCCAGGTGCCCGGCCTGCCCCGTCCGCACGCTCTGCCTCTCCCGCCGGCGCGGCATCCAGGACCGCCTGCCCGTGAAGCGCAAGAAGAAGCCCGTGCCGCACATCGAAGTCGGGGCCGGGATCGTGTGGCGGCGCGGGCGAGTCCTCCTGTGCAAACGCCGGGCCGATGCCATGCTTGGCGGCCTGTGGGAGTTCCCCGGCGGCAAACGCCGGCGCGGCGAGACCCTCCCGGCGTGCATCCGCCGCGAACTGCGCGAAGAGTGCGACCTCGGTGTCACCGTCGGCGAACGCCTGGTGGACGTGACGCACACCTACTCGCACCTCAAGGTGACGCTGCGCTGCTACCACTGCCGCGCGGACCCCGGCCGGGTGCGGCTGATCGGCTGCGACGATGCCCGGTGGGTCAGGCCAAACGAGATTGCCCAATACCCCCTGCCCACGGCCGACGTGCGCATCCTTGAGGCGCTTGGCGCTGGCCGGGCTCGCCGCCGGATGCGAAACACGCGGTCGCCTTCGGCTCCCCGCTAACCTGGCCAGTTGACGCCTTTACGCCGAGAGCCCCGGCGGGTACACTGTTAAGCCGCTGAGGACCCGGGCCGGTTGAGGCGCCGCGAGCGCACGGAAACCGTCATTCCGAATCATACGTTGTTATCCTGACGTGCGACGAGCGCGGCACCCGGCGGCCCGGCGAAGCATGGGGAGAGTCGCCAATGAAGCCTCTGTGGATGGTCGTCCTGTTGGCCGTTGCGGCCGCCGGCCTGGCGGCGGCGCCTGCGAAGAAGCCGCCATCGCCTGCGCCGGCACCGGCACCCGAGGCCACGGTCGCCCCCGCGCCGGCTCCGGCGAAGGAGGCCAAGCGCGCGACGGCGCCGGACGCCGCCCCCGCGCCCGAACCCGCGCCTGCGGCGCCGGCCCCGCCGACCGCGGAAGGCCCCCGGCCCCCGGTCGGCATCGAAGACCTCAAGGCCCTCTTCAAAGAAGCCCCGCTCCTCGTGCAGTTCCAGGCCGAAGCGGTCACGGCCAGGCCGGAGATCGTTCCCCGCTTGGTCTGGGAGGTCCGCGGCCCGGTCGTTGAAGTCATCAAGGGGAACCTTCTGCCCGGCCGCATCATGCTTCACGTCGATAGCATCATCCGCGTCTTTGACCTCCCGCGCCCGGAAGTCGAGGGCAAACAGTTCGTGGCGGCCATCAAGCCGCTCTCCGGCGCCCAGGACCGGCGGTTCCAGCTCGTAGGCCAGTACGCCTTCCAGACCGAGAGCCGCGAGGCCGACGCCCTGCGGCAACTCGCCAAGAGCGAAGTCGACAGCGGCTCCGGCGGACAAAGCCTCCAACTCGCTGTCCAGTGCGTGGACAGGGCCGACCGCGCGTTCCCCGTCGCGGGACCCAAGATGATCGAGGTCCGCCTGTCGAACATGGGCACCGACTCCGCCACCTATTTCCAGGCGCCCATCGCGGAGAAGGACGACAAGCTGTACCTGACGGGCTCCGGCGCGGTCGTCATCCGCGACACCACCGGCCGCCTGGTGCCCGACAAGGGGAACGTCATCCTGGGTCAGGTGCCCCCGCCGCCGCCGAAGCCGGCGTTCCTCGTGCCGAACGCCAACTTCGTCGAAAACATCGATCTGGCAAAATATTACAATCTACCCGAGGGCCGCTACATCCTGTCGCTGACCCTCGCCACGCCCGACCAGCGCGGCCGGATCGTCTCCAACGGGTTCTCGTTCCAGGTGGGGGCGGTGAATCTGCCCGCCGAGCCGGTCAAGCCCAAGGTTGCGGCCGTCAAGGTGCCCGAGCCCCCGCCGGAGAAGCCGGCGCCCGCGACCGAAGCGTACGTCGCCCAGGCGCCCGCGCCGCCGAAGCCCGCCGCCCCAGCCGTCGTGGTGCCCGACCCGGCGAGGTACGTCCCCGGCAAGCCGACCGCCGGCCTGGCGGGGTTCCTCAAGCCCGCCAAGGCGAAGTACGCCCTCGGCGACCCGGTGGACCTGGAGCTGCGCCTCATCAACCAGGGCCAACGGACGCTGGCCATCGACGCCCGCCTGGAGCGGACCCTCACGGTGCAGGTCCAGGAAGTCGGCGACACCCCGCCGCCGCTGTTCGTCGTCCGCCAGACACCCTGGCCCCCGGACCCCGCCGGCATGCCCGATCAGCGGGCGTACCTGACGGAGGGCGCCTTCTGGGGTCGCACGCTCAACATCAACACCCTCTACGGCAAGACCCGCGAGGAACTCATCGGCCTGACGCCCGAGACCCTGGCCGCCGGCAAAGAGATCTCCTACGAGCGGTTCGGCAAGGTCGTGTACGGGTTCCCGAAGCCGGGGTACTACAACGTGACGGCCGTCTACAGCGTCAGCCGCCCGCACACGAACGACGGCAAGCAGCCGGTCGAGCAGCCCAAGGAGTGGTGGATCGGCGACCTCCAGACCAACACGGTCACCATCCAGATCGGCGAGCCGGGGAAGTAGACGGGTGGCACGGCCACGCGCCGTTGCGTGACCGTGCTGCTCATGCGTGTGAGGCACGCCCTCGGGTGGCACGGCCACGCGCCGTTGCGTGACCGTGCTGCTCATGCGTGTGAGGCACGCCCTTGGGTGGCACGGCCATGCGCCGTTGCGTGACCGTGCTGCTCATGCGTGTGAGGCACGCCCTCGGGTGGCACGGCCACGCGCCGTTGCGTGACCGTGCTTGTCTGGAACAGTCGGAGCCATTCCACCCGCGCCAAGGATGGCTCTCCGCGGTGACCATCGCCCATGCTAACCCCGTACGGACACCGGAAGCGGCGAAAGCGCTACGACCGGCCGGACCACGCGCACTATCTGACCTTCTCCTGCTTTCGGAGCCAGCCTTTCCTGAGAAGCGAGAGGGCGTCCCTCTGGCTGATCGAGGGAATCGCAGCAGCCAAAGCGAAACACCCCTTTGACCTGTGGGCGTGGGTTTTCATGCCCAATCACGTCCATCTCTTGCTCAGGCCACAAGCCGGCACGGCCCTGAAAGACCTGCTCCGTGCCATCAAGGAACCTATCAGCAAACGAGTGTCTTACTGGGTACGGACGAATGCACCCGGCTTCGTGCCCCGGATGCTCGATGTCAGGTCGGACGGCAGACGCTGTTTGCGCTTCTGGCAATGTGGCGGCGGATATGATCGGAATATCATCTCCGCCGCTGAAGTGTGCGAGAAGATCGGGTACATCCACAAGAACCCTCTGCGTGCGGGACTCGTTGCGGACCCGAAAGACTGGAAGTGGTCCAGCTTCCTTGCGTGGAAATCGGGTGTCAACGAGCCGCTGCCGATCGATCGGGAGACTGTGCCGCCTCTGAAGCCATGACGCACTGCTGGCAGCACGGCCACGCAACAGCGCGTGACCGTGCCACCCACGGGCGTTGCTGGCACTCGTGAGCAGCATGGCCACGCAACAGCGCGTGGCCGTGCCACCCACGGGCGTTGCTGGCACTCGTGAGCAGCATGGCCACGCAACAGCGCGTGGCCGTGCCACCCTACAATGGAGCACATCAGGTGGCCAAAGAACTCGGGCCCTTTGATCGCTTTCTCGCCGACCTGATGGAGGACCGCGGCTACGCGGGACAGGTGGTCCACGTCAAGTCGACGCCCGCGCGGCCGGCGCGCTTCGCCGATCCGGCGGCGCCGCTGCCGGAGGCGCTGGCGGCGGGCCTGAAGGCGACCGGCATCAGGCGCCTCTACGTCCACCAGGCCCGGGCCCTCGACCTCGCGCGGCAGGGCAAGGACCTCGTGGTCGTCACCGGCACGGCCAGCGGCAAGACGATGTGCTACAACCTGCCCGTGCTGGAGCGGCTTTTGGCGGACCCGAAGGCCAAGGCCCTGTACCTCTTTCCGACGAAGGCCCTCGCTCAGGACCAGCTCGGGACGCTCAAGCGGTGGGCCGGGGCCGGACCCCAACTCGCCGCCATCCTCCGCCCCGCCACCTACGACGGCGACACGCCGCGCCACAACCGCCGCAGGATCCGGACCGAGGCCAACGTCATCCTCTCCAACCCCGACATGCTCCACGTGGGCGTGCTGCCGTACCATCCGCGGTGGGCGTCGTTCTTCCAGGACCTGCGGTACGTCGTCGTCGACGAGCTGCACCAGTACCACGGCATCTTCGGCTCAAACGTATCGATGGTGATGCGGCGGCTGGCCCGCGTCTGCGCCCACTACGGCAGCCGCCCGCAGTTCATCTGCGCGAGTGCCACCATCGCGAACCCCGGCGAACTGGCCGAGGCCGTCACCGGCCGGCCGTGCGAGACGGTGGACACCGACGGCAGCCCGCGCGGGCCGCGCCTGTTTGTCCTCTGGAACCCCCCGCCCTTCGGCGCCGACAGCCTGGCGCGAAAGAGCGCGAGCATGGAGGCCACGGACCTCCTGGTGCGGCTGGTCGAGCGCGGCGTCCAGACGATCGTGTTCACGAAGGCCCGCGTGGTGGCCGAGCTCATCTACCGCTACGCCCGCGAGCGGCTCGAAAAGACAAACAAGGCGCTGGCCGACAAGGTGCGGGCCTACCGCGGCGGGTATCTGCCGGAGGAACGCCGGGCCATCGAGCAGGCGCTCTTCACCGGCAAGCTCCTCGGCATCGCCTCGACGAACGCCCTGGAGCTCGGCATCGACGTCGGCACGCTCGACGCCTCGATCCTCGTGGGCTTCCCCGGCACCATCGCGTCGACGTGGCAGCAGGCGGGCCGGGCCGGGCGCGGCCGAGAGCAGGCCCTCACCGTCCTCGTCGCCTACAACGACCCCATCGACCAGTACCTGATGCACCACCCCGAGTACTTCTTCGGCCGGCCCGTGGAACAGGGCGTGGTG
>JAPLML010000012.1 GCA_026387055.1 Planctomycetota bacterium
TTGTCGTTTCGCCACGGCCCCCGGTAAGGCACGCAGGCATGCCACCGAACCAGGGAGGCATGGCGTGAACAAGAGGCATGTGGAATGCCGTCTGGAATGCAGTCTTGACAGGCCGCAGGACGCCGGTAGAGTCGAGACAGGCGGCAGGCGGTCCGTCGCCTCGATTCGCACAAGGAGCACGCGATGCGAGACCGGACCCGAGTCGCCGCTGCCATGGCTCTCCTGGTTCTCTGCGGGGGGGTGGCGGCGGGCGATCCGGCGTACTACAGCCGGCGGGACACCTGGCAGGAGACGATGCAGGCGTCGCGCGAGGCGCTCGCCGCCCACGAGGACGCCGAGGCCAGGAAGGCCGAAGCGGACGGGCCGCGGGAGCCGGGCAAGCCGGTTCCGACCGGGCAACTCGAACTCGAGCCGTTCTACCAGATCGGGCCGTTCAAGGAAGAGGGCAAGTGCGCCTTTGATGTTGCCTTCCCGCCGGAGACCCAGATCGACCTCACGAAGTCGTACGGCAACCTGCGCTGGCAGCAGGTGACCGATGCCGACGGCGCCGTCTACGAGATCCAGTGCCCCACCAGCGACGTGGCGATCTACTTCTACCGGAAGATCATCGCGCCCCGGGCCATGGACCTCGTGACCTACTACGGCAGCGACGACGGCTTGGCGGTCTGGTGCAACGGTAAGAAGGTGATCTCCAACAAGGTGCTTCGCCCCCCGGCGGCCAACCAGGACGAGGCGCGCCTTGCGCTGGTGAAGGGCGAGAACCACCTGCTCATCAAGATCTGGAACAACGCCGGGAACGGTGGGTATTACTTCTCCCTGACGCGCGAGCCTATTCCGGCCTACGGGGTCAAGCCCGGCTCGCGCTCGATCGCGCGCGAGGCCCTGTGGGACCTGGTGCGCCGCGACTTCCCCTCGGCGGCGGACCGCCGAGAGATGGCCTGGGAGCGGCAGGACAACCTCTGGTGGGCCGAGTGGCCCGCCGGCAGCGCCGCCGACCTGGCCAAGCGACACGTCGAGCCGAGCCGGGGCACCCCGGCGGGGGACAAGATCGCCGCCCTCGCGCCAGGCGCCAAGAGCCAGGCCGACCTGAACACGATCCGCAGACTGTACCGCCAGGCCAGGCTCGAGCACGAGACCCTTGCGGGGATCAAGGACCTCGACCTCCCGGCTGTGCGGCTGGCGGTCGCGGACCTGACGACGACATTCGGTGAGAAGTACCCCAAGGGCCGGGAGTACCTCCGCCGCCTGGACGCGATGGAGAAGGCCGTGTCGGAGGCCGTGGCGGGCTCGAGCCCGCCCGAGCAGCGGCTCGCCGCCGCCCGGGAGTTCCTCGGGCTTCGCCGGGAAGCGCTGCTCGCGAATCCGCTGCTCGCGTTCGACCGCCTGCTCCTCGTCAAGCGCAGGGACGGGCGGACCCAGCAACCCCCGCCCCAGCTATCCGTGCCGTTCATCAACGACTTCATCGGGGTCCTGAACGGGCTGCCGGCCAACTTCCAGGGCAACAGCGTGCTCCGGGACGTGCCCTTCGACAACGAGATCGCGGTCCTTTCGCCCGTCCGCCCGGAAGGGGCGCTGACGACGCTGTACCGTCCCGAGAAGCCGGTGTTCGTCGGCGACGTGGACCTGCACTACGACGCCGACCGCTTGCTCTTCTCCTCGATCGGCAGCCACGGCCGCTGGCAGATCTTCGAGATCGCCGCGGACGGCCGGAACCCCCGCCAGGTGACCCGCGGAGAGGAAGATGTCGACAACTATGATGCCTGCTATCTCCCCGACGGGCGGATCATCTTCACCTCGTCCGCCGTCTTCCAGGCGGTGCCCTGCGAGCGGCGCCTGGACGAGACCGCCAACATCTTCCTGATGAACAGCGACGGCGCCGGCGTCCGGCGGCTGTGCTTCGACCAGGACCACGACTTCAACCCGACCGTGATGAACGACGGGCGCGTCCTGTACCTGCGGTGGGAATATACCGACATCGCCCACGCCTTCAGCGGGCGCCTGTTCACGATGAACCCCGACGGGACGGGCCAGAAGGCCTACTACGCCAGCAGCAGTTTCTGGCCGAACCGGATCTTCTACCCGCGGCCCCTGCCCAATCGCCCGGCGGGAGTCGTGGGCATCGTCTCCGGCCACCATGGCACGGGCCGGGCCGGCGAGTTGGTCATCTTCGACACCGCCCAGGGCCAGCGCCAGGCGCAGGGGGTCGTTCAGCGGATTCCCGGCCGGGGCAAGGCCGTCGAAGCCACGATGGTCGACGGCCTCGTCGACGGTTCCTGGCCGAAGTACCTGTACCCGTATCCGCTGAGCGACAAGTACTTCATCGTTTCCTGCCAGCCGGCGCCCCAGTCCCGCTGGGGCATCTACCTGGTTGACGTGTTCGACAACAGGGTGCTGCTGCGCGAGGAAGAGGGCTCCGTACTGTTCGAGCCTGTCCCCTTGCGCAAGACCCCGCGTCCGAAGGCCATCCCGGACCGCGTCAAGCTCGACGGCCGCGAAGGCACGGTGTACCTGACGGACATCTACGCCGGCCAGGGGCTCCAGGGGGTCCCGCGGGGAACGGTCAAGAAGCTCCGGCTCTTCACGTACCACTACAACTATTACGGCACGTCCGCCCTTCACGACCTCGTGGGCATGGACGGTCCGTGGGACGTGCGGCGCCTCCTCGGCACGGTGCCCGTGGCGGAGGACGGATCGGCCTACTTCACCGTGCCCGCCAACACGCCGATCGCCGTCCAGCCCCTGGACGGCGAAGGCAAGGCCCTCCAGGTGATGAGGAGTTGGTTCACCGCCATGCCGGGGGAGAGCCTCTCGTGCGTGGGCTGCCACGAAGAGACCAGCGACACTCCCCCCAACCGCCGCACGCTGGCCTTGGCGAGCGGACCCTCGAGAATCAAGCCGTGGTACGGCCCCGCGCGGGGCTTCGGTTGGGACCGCGAGGTCCAGCCGGTCCTGGACAAGCACTGCGTGGGCTGCCACGACGGCCGGCCGCGCAGCGACGGAAAGGACGTGGCGGACCTCCGCCGGGCCGCGCCGAGGCCCGTGGGCAAATCGGCCTACCCGTTTCCTCCCGCGTACTACGCCTTGCGCCAGTTTGTTCGCAGCCCGGGGCTGGAGGGCGACCCGCGTATGGTCCCCGTGGCCGACTACCACGCCGACTCCAATCGGCTGGTCCAGATGCTGATCAAGGGGCACCACAACGTTCGCCTGGACGAGGAGGCGTGGGACCGCCTGGTCACCTGGATC
>JAPLML010000613.1 GCA_026387055.1 Planctomycetota bacterium
ACGCAGGGTGTGCTCCTCATCGGCGACGAGGTGGCGACCGGCTTCGGCCGGACGGGCCGCTTGTTCGCCTGCGAGCACGAGGGTGTGCGGCCGGACCTCCTGTGCGTCGCCAAGGGGATCAGCGGGGGCTACCTGCCGCTGGCCGCCACGCTTGCCACCGAGCGGATCTACGAGGCGTTCCTCGGCGAGCAGGCGGACCACCGCACGTTCTTCCATGGTCATACCTACACGGGCAACGCGCTGGCCTGTGCGGCGGGCATCGCCAGCCTGGACATTTTCGAGAAGGACCGCGTCCTCGACCGCGTGGCCGCCCTCGCCGAAATGCTGGCGGAGCGCCTTGAGCCGGTTGCCGGGATGCCGCACGTGGGCGAGGTCCGCCGGCGCGGCCTGATGGTGGGCATCGAGCTGGTGGCCGACCGCGCGTCGCGCCAGGCGTATCCGGCCGAGGAGCGGCGCGGCTGGCGCGCGTGCCTGGCCGCTCGCAAGCACGGCGTTTGGATCCGGCCGCTCGGCGACGTGGTGGTGCTGATGCCGCCGTATTGCATCTCCGATGAGAGCCTCGGCCGGCTCGTGGACGCGGTGCAGAAGGGAATCGCGGAGGTCACCGAGGCGTGAGGCGCGGCCTGTTCATCACGGGAACCGACACGGGCGTCGGCAAGACGATCGTTACGGCGGCGCTCGCGATGATCCTGCGCGAGGCGGGCGCCGACGTCGGCGTCATGAAACCGGTGGCCACGGGGTGCGTGCGTCGGCGCGAAGGGCTCGTCTCCGAGGATGCGGAGCTGCTGGCGAAGGCCGCCGACGTGCCGGAGCCCCTGGCGGAGATTTCGCCGATCCGCCTGGCGGAGCCGCTCGCGCCGACCGTCGCGGCGGCCCGGGCACGTCTCACGCTCGACCTGGCGCCCATGTGGGCGGCGTGGCGCCGCCTCCGCAGCGCCCACGACATCATGCTGGTCGAGGGGATCGGCGGCCTATTGTGCCCGGTGACGCCGAAGGAGTCCGTCGCCGACCTTGCGAAGGTGTTCGGCCTGCCGCTCCTGGTGGTCGCGCGGACGGTGCTCGGGACGATCAACCACACGGCGCTGACGGTGGAAGCGGCGCGGGCGAGGGGCCTGCGCGTCGCGGGCATCGTCATCAACCGCTACCACCCCGACTCCGTGGACCTGGCCGAGACGACCAACCCCGACGAGGTCCAGCGCCTCACGGGCGTCGACGTGCTCGGTCTGGTGCCCGAGGATCCGAAGACCGATTTCCGGGCGGGCGTGGTGGGCGAAGATGTCCTCGCCGCCGTGCGGCAGTTGCCGCTCAAGAAGCTTCTCGCCTGACGCGCGGCCGGGCCGGATGCCCAGGGCGAACGCATCTAGATTCTGAGCACTCGCAGAAGGTACGCTTCGTCCCAGCCAGCCTTGAGGCGTTTGCATTTGATGCCGACCTTTGTGCTGTGTTCTTGCTTCAGCAACATCAGGGCGATGCGGCGGACGCGGGAGAGGTTTTCGGCGGCGTTG